>UQPQ01000076.1 GCA_900542985.1 uncultured Bacteroides sp. | reverse complement strand
AGCTGGTCATCAACACGCCAAAGACAAAAAACTCTTGCCGTGAAATCCCGATAAATAAAGAATTGCTTACTATGTTAAAGCCTTTGAAAAAAGTAGTTAATGATGACTATTACATTCTTACCAATGACGAGTGTCCGACAGAACCACGTACGTACCGTAACTACTATAAAAGACTTATGGAGAAACTTGATATTCCCAAGCTGAAGTATCATGGACTTCGTCACAGTTTCGCGACTCGCTGTATAGAAGTCGGTTGTGATTATAAAACTGTTAGTGTATTACTGGGACATTCCAACATTTCGACTACGTTGGACTTGTATGTTCATCCCAATATGGAGCAGAAAAAGCGTTGCATTGCTAAGGTGTTCAAGTCACTGGGTAAATAAAGTTATGTATAGAGCGAGGGAATTAATGCTGTAATTTCTTCGCTCTCAATTGTTCTGTGATTCAGAATTATGTTGTATATTTGAATGTTATTAAAAATATTACTTATGAGAAAGGGTTTGATATTCTTCTTGGGAATTGTTACTGGGTGTGTATTAACAATTGCAGTACTTTTTGTTATAGGTATTACCAATTCAAATGCTAACGAATCGGATATTACGATTGCCGAGCAACAGACGGTATTTACTACCGCAACAAAATTTGAAGTTTTTCAGGTTCTTGGGGATGGCGCTTTGGCCAATTGCGAGGAGAAAGGGTATTCAACTTCATTTTTTACTGGGCCGGTCGTCTATATTGTGACAGATGGTCAGAATCTGTTTTATGATGATCAGGTAATTGAAGTACCTAAAGGTAAAAAGGCTATGCAAATAGGAACATTTCGTTATGAGACCAAACTTGGTGAAAAAGTAGTTCCTGTAATAAAGTTTCAATAACATAGGCATATTATAAAAGTCTCAACTGGTAGCAATCTCTATCCGATTGAGACTTTTCGTTTATTTACCTCTATCCAAAAACTTCTGTACTATTAACGCTATACCAATTCCTAAAACGGCAATGAGAATACAGCAGATAACTGCTTTCCAAATCAATCCGGAATGCAAAATCGCTGCATTAGCCACTATCATGCACATGAAAAAGGAAGATAGAGCAACTACAATGATAATCAAAATGTAGAATGCCGTATTTGGGATGGGGATGGCATTGTCGGCTTTCTTTATTCTCCGCTCGGCTTCCTTACATTTGCTCTCAATCTGGTTGAGAAAATTGCATAGAAGGGTCGCACCGAATTCTACTGCTAATTTCTGCATTTCTTTAGAAATGATAGGTTTGCACTCACGTATAGAGCCGGACAGATTTTCAACTTCTGTTCTCAACTTGAACACGTTGTCATTCAGGCTGGCAAGTTCCCTTGCGTTGATATCGAGTAACCGCTTTTCTTCCTCCAGATATTCATTCTTGGGAGTGGCTTTTATGGATTCCGCTTCACTCATTTCTACGGAAAAATCGAATTTCTTTTTCAGGTTTGGCTTCATAGACTTATCGTTTTAATCCTGTTTTCGGTTTCTTTCCTAACGAACGACTGGCAGCACGAGCGCATCTGTGTGCCCATTGTAAGTCGTCTTCGTCCTTGTCTCTCCACGGAAGCTCGCTTTGCGAACCTCCGCCACCACCTCCGGTTGCAACATTCGGCGTTTCAAGCAACCCGACAAAAAAAGCTACCGCCATATCGGTAAGTTCCTGACAGTTGGAAACGAACCTGTAATCGAACTCGTCATTGAAGCAGTCAAGTACTTTTTTGGGGATATAGAATTTGTAATCTTTGCCTTCATGGCTGAGGGTATAGGAAATCATATCCTGACTATATGTGAGATATTGGGTATAGTCAATAGGATTAACCTTATGTATCGCTGCCTGTTGAACGGTTTGGGGAGTATTATTTCTAATGACGGTAGCTGGCTGATGGTGTAGTTTCTTCCATGTCGCAGGAAGTTTCGAGACCATCAGGTTTCTGCCGATTCCCAATTCTGAAGCCTTGTATTTGGTGTTTCCATTCATGAGGGCATATCCACGAAGAATACCTTTCTTGTCCTCTCTTTCATGGACGGTATAACCTTTCCGTATAAGAGCATTCTTGTACTCATCCCATGACCACGATGGCATTGCTTTCAATACATTCATGCAGTCTCGGTTCACTTGTGGAATGTTTCGATTT
>UQPQ01000075.1 GCA_900542985.1 uncultured Bacteroides sp. | reverse complement strand
AACTGAACATTGTTGCTCCTAGGGCAAGCGTACAAAACAAAGATGTGTATTTCTTCATGGATATCAATTTTTATGACAAGGCGAAGAGCCCTGCTGTAAAATACAGAACTCTTCGTCTTTTTTAGTGAATAGGAAAGATAAATTCTTATACGTAAGTTTCCAGGAATTTAACCTGTCCTTTAGGAGCAACTTCCAGTCCTTTTGTAGTAGCAGGGAACAATACAGATTCTCCAGCCTGCATTTCTACAGTATTGCCTTCGTTGTCTGTTACAGTACAAGCACCTTCCATACAGATGTAGATAACGAAAGAATCCAATTCGCTATAATCCATGTTCATGTTTTCTGTCAGGTCGTATACAGAAGTAGTAAAGTACGGACAAGTAACCAATTCTACCGGTTCATTCTGTTTCGGAGTATAGTTGGTACGATAGTCACTTTCTACTGAATAGTCGATAGCGTCTTTTGAAAGTTCTGTATGCAATTCGCGTGTATTACCGTTTTTATCTTTACGGTTGAAGTCGTAGATACGATAAGTAATATTAGAAGTCTGTTGGATTTCTGCGATAAAACATCCTGCACCAATACTATGAATACGTCCGGCTGGCAAGAAGAATACATCGCCCGGTTTTACCGCATAGTCTGCTAATGCATCACAGATTGTATTGTCTGCAATCATTGCTGCATATTCGTCCGGAGTAATCTGTTTGCTCAAACCAGAGCGAAGATGAGCTTTACCGTTTGCATTGTCAATTACATACCACATTTCTGTTTTACCCATAGAGTTGTGGCGTTTCATTGCCAGTTCATCGTCCGGATGAACCTGGATAGACAAGTCGTCTTGTGCATCGATAAATTTGATAAGCAATGGGAATTTACCGTTGAAGCGTGCATAGTTTGCTTCACCTACCAATGCTCCTTTATATTCGTTTACCATCTGTGTCAGGTTTTTACCGGCATCAGCTCCATTGGCTACTACTGATTCATCGCCCGGTACATCCGAGATTTCCCAACTTTCTCCTACTTGTGCCTGCTGGCAGTCAAGGTGTTTGAACGGAATAATTTTTTCACCACCCCAAATGGTTGATTTTAAAATTGGCTGAAATTTTAATGGATACATAGTTCTATTTATTTTGGTTTATTATTATGTTATTCTATTCTCATTTTTATACTGTTACAAAAGTAGCTATTTTGCTCATATAGTCATAACAAATTACTGTTTAATTCGCAGTGATTCTTAGGTATCGGATGTTTTTGGAAGTGTATTGGGATGTTCTTTCCGATTTGGTCATTTATGCTGCACTTGATATACTTTTTTTCTTTATCTTTGCGGGCTGTTGTATACTATTTATAATAATATGAAAATAAAGACATTTTTAGTGCTTATTGTAGCCTGGCTATGTGGAATGGCAACTCTTTCAGCCCAGACTATGGCACCTAAACGAGAATTTCGTGGAGCATGGATTCAGTGTGTGAATGGTCAGTTTCAAGGTATGCCAACCGAGAAGATGAAAGCTACACTAATCAGCCAGCTCGACAATCTGAAAGGAGCCGGTATTAATGCTATTATTTTTCAGGTGCGTGCCGAATGTGATGCATTGTACAAATCGTCATATGAACCTTGGAGCCGTTTTTTGACAGGAGTACAAGGGAAAGCTCCTTCTCCTGCATGGGATCCGCTACAGTTTATGGTAGAAGAGTGTCACAAACGTGGCATGGAACTTCATGCATGGATTAACCCTTACCGTGCAAAAACAAAAGGAACAGGTGCTTTGTCTCCTCTTCATCCTTACAATAAATATCCTGAACTTTTCGTGAGTTATGGCGGACAGTTGTATTTCGACCCGGGTTATCCAGAATCGCGTAAATACATTTGTAAGATAGTACGTGATATCGTAACTCGCTACGATATCGATGCCATTCATATGGATGATTATTTCTATCCGTATCCTAATCCGGGTGAAGAGTTTCCTGATAGAGCCAGTTTTGCTGCTTATGGACGTGGCTTTCTGAACAAGGCCGATTGGCGTCGTGATAATGTGAATGTATTGATTAAAGAAATTCATGAAACCGTACGTGAAGCTAAACCTTGGGTAAAATTCGGTATTTCTCCTTTTGGTATCTATCGTAACCAGAAGAACGATCCGAATGGTAGTAAAACCAATGGATTGCAGAATTACGATGATTTGTATGCCGATGTTCTGTTATGGGTAAATAATGGATGGGTAGATTATAATATTCCTCAGATTTATTGGGAAATTGGTCATCCGGCTGCCGATTATGCTACATTGATTCGCTGGTGGGCACGACATTCGGCTGCACGTCCATTGTTTATCGGTCAGGATGTAAACCGTACCGTGACCAAGGCCGATCTTATGAATCCTAACCAAAGTCAGATTCCAGCGAAGTATCGTTTGCAACGCTCTTTGCCTACTGTGCAGGGAAGTTGCCAGTGGTATGCTGCAGCGGTGGTGGAAAATGTAGGTAACTATCGTGATATGTTGGTAAAAGAATATCATAAGTATCCGGCATTGATTCCTTTGTCTCCATTTATAGATGATAAAGCTCCGGGAAAGGTCAGGAAGTTGAAACCCGTATGGACAGAAGACGGTTACATCTTGTTCTGGACTGTTCCGAAAGCAAAGCATGAAATGGATGAAGCTGTGCAGTATGTGGTTTATCGTTTCGAAAATAAGGAAAAGGTAAACTTGGATGATCCTTCACATATTGTATCAATTACCCGTGATACCTTTTATAAACTTCCTTATGAAGACGGGAAGACAAAGTATCGTTATATAGTGACAGCATTGGATCGTTTGCACAATGAATCAAAAGCTGTTAAGAAAACCGTAAAACTATAAATAGCTTTTATTATATACTTTTTTGAAATGGCAGTCTTAGGTTGATTTTGAACTTAAGACTGCCATTTTAGTGTTTTGTATAGTTATAAAAAATGATTACATAGTTACTGTTTTAGATTGAATAGATACTTTTTTAGAGCATATAGTATAAAGATGAAAATATCAAAACTTTTTTATGTGAAATAAATATATAACTTTGCTAAAAAATACAAACGAAGAGTGCTTCTTTTATAGCTTTTCCTTAAAGAAATAAAAGATAGTCCTTGCACTCGACGATAAAGCAATGAACCTAAAATCCGCAACTATCATCCAATACACGATTAAGGGTAGATTTATGAGTCGT
>UQPQ01000074.1 GCA_900542985.1 uncultured Bacteroides sp. | reverse complement strand
TTATTACTATCGTAACACGCTTGAATGAATATGCAGAAATCATAAATTTATTTACAAGGATTTTGAGTGGGATCTTGGTTTTGGGATTGTACGCATCAAATAAGACATCCTCTATGAAAATGCCTTGGGTCATCTTAATTCTAATTTTCCCAATTATGGGTGTAGGCCTGTATTTGTTGATTGGTTTGAATGGTGGCACACATAAAATGCGTGAGCGATATGCAGAAATTGATAGCAAATTGTTACCAATGCTTCCGGACAGTCAGGAGTGTTTGAGCAGAATAAAAGAAACAATTCCGAAAGCAGGAAATATAGCAAGTTACATACAAAGAAATTCGCAGTATCCAATCTATCAGAATACGGATATTGTGTATTTTGATGAAGCAGTGAAAGGATTAGAGGCACAGCTTAAGGATTTGGAGAAAGCACAGAAGTTTATCTTTATGGAATATCATGCGATAGAAGACGCTGAAGCATGGCATAAGATTCAAGATGTTCTGGAAGAGCGAGTAAAAGCAGGTGTGGAAGTTAGAGTATTCTACGATGATATGGGTTCTATAGGCTTTATTAACACAGATTTTGTGAAAAAGATGGAGGCAATAGGAATTCATTGCCGTGTATTCAATCCGTTTATGCCAGGTTTAAATCTGTTTTTGAACAATCGTGATCATAGAAAAATAACAGTTATTGATGGAAAAGTCGGATTTACAGGTGGATATAATCTAGCAAACGAATATTTTAATTACACACACCCGTATGGACAGTGGAAAGATACAGGTATTCGTTTAGAAGGAGATGCTGTTCAGTCGCTTACGGTGACATTTTTGGAAATGTGGAATGCAGTAAGTGATAAGGATGCTAATGATTCTGATTTTAGTAAATACCTTTTCCACTATGATTATGCGGCACAGCAAACTGGGTTTGTTCAACCTTATGCAGACAGCCCTATGGATAATGAGCAAGTAGGAGAAGAAGTTTATATCAGTATGATAAATAAAGCTGAAAAATATTGTTGGTTTATGACTCCATATCTAATCATAACAGATGAAATGACGCATGCGTTATGTCTGGCTGCTAAGCGAGGGGTAGACGTAAGAATTATCACACCTGGTATCCCTGATAAAAAATTCATTTATAATATAACTCGTTCTTTTTATCATGGATTAGTTAAACATGGTGTTCGTGTTTATGAGTGGACTCCTGGTTTCTGTCATGCAAAAATGAGTGTGGCAGATGACTGTATGGCAACTTGTGGAACAATTAATCTGGATTATCGAAGTTTATATCACCATTTTGAAAACGGCTGTTTTATGGCAGATTGTCAGGCAGTTGTGGAAATAAAAAATGATCTGATAAGAACGATGGGAGAATGTCGTGATGTAACAGATCAATATTGTACTGGGCGCAGTGCATATTTGCGACTGGGACAATTATTTATGAGATTATTTGCTGGATTGTTATAAGAATTTAGTGAAACGACCTTTCAAAAAATAGTTGATTTTGAGAGGTCGTTTTTGTTATGTCTGATTGCCGGTACAGGAAATTTACATGGATAAAATTAATTCTGTTGAGGTAAAATTGAGGTTGACTTTGTATTGTATAGACATAAGATGAAAAAAGTCAGGTGATGTGCGATGGGAAAACGTAAGATATGTAAAATTGTTTTTGTTATACTGTCAATTTTTTTATGTGTGGCTTTTTATGAATTATTTGGAATCTGTATTGCATATAAAAAACAGCCGGAAGTGTCTAATACCATCAAAAAAGAAACACAAAATGATTCGTGGAACGAACGCAGCGAGAATATGGAACGAGCAGTGATCATAGAAAAAAATCCAGAAGCACTTTTACAAAGAGTGCGTTTGATCCGAAATGCAAAAGAAGACATTATTCTTTCTACTTTTGCATTTCAATCAGATGAAAGTGGAAAATTGATCTTAGGAGCACTGCATGATGCGGCAGACAGAGGTGTGCATGTTCGTCTGTTAGTAGATGGAATGGAGAGCTGGGTTGATATGGAAGGCAATCCGTATTTCTATGGATTATCTTCCCATGAGAATGTTGAAATTAAACTGTATAATAAGGCCAATCCGTTGAAACCATGGAAGATGATGGGGAGAATGCATGATAAATATTTGATTGCAGATGGTAAGACATATATTCTTGGTGGAAGAAATACATACAATTATTTCCTGGGTGATTTTCTGGGACATAAGAACTATGACAGAGATGTGTTAGTGGTTTGCGATGAACCTGAGAAAGAAAATTCAGTTAACCAGTTGTTAGAGTATTTTGAAACGATATGGGAACAAGAAGACAGTGGTTATTTTCATGACAATAAAAAACTGGCAAATAGAAAATCTGTAAAGAACGCAGTTTTAGAGCTGCAGAACGGCTATCAGAAATATTTTGAAGAGAATAAGGAAAGAATCTGCGATACCGATTACACGGACGAAACTTTTGAGACAGAAAAGATTGCATTAGTGTCAAATCCTATCCACACAGGTCCCAAGGAACCAGTAGTCTGGTATCAACTGGGAGAACTAATGAAAAATGCAAAAGAGCGCGTGAAAATTCATACACCATATATTATCTGTAATGATATGATGTATAATACATGGAAAGAGATTGCGGAGAGAGTTCCGGATTTTTCTATCATGACCAATTCGGTTGCCAACAATGGAAATCCGTTTGGTTCTGCTGATTATGCGAGAAACAGAAACAGAATTTTAAATACAGGAATTGATATCTGGGAGTATGAAGGCGGCTATTCTTACCACGGAAAAAGCATCCTGATTGATGATGATCTATCCGTAATCGGTTCCTTTAACATGGATATGAGAAGCACGTATCTGGATACGGAACTGATGCTTGTAATACGTAGCAAAGAGATTAATAAACAGTTGGAAGAAGGCATGATGGAATATGAAAGAGTGTCCCGACAGGTATTGGAAGATGGAACCTATCGTGATCCGTATCATGTAGAGCCAATTGAATTGACAAAGAAGCGTCAGAGAAACATACTTTTGGTACAGCATCTGCTTGGATGGGCAAGATATCTGTTCTGATAAAGGAGGAAGAAGATCGTGTTTCAAATATTAATTGTAGAAGATGATAAAGAATTAAGCCAGCTATTCCAAAAAGTGCTTGAGAAGAATGGATATCAGGTCAAAAGTGCATCGGATGGAGCACTGGCATTAGAAATATTGGATAAAGAGTATATTGATCTGATCATTTCCGATATTATGATGCCGGTTATGGATGGTTATGAACTGGTGTCGGAACTCCGTTCAGCAGGATATCAGATACCGGTACTTATGATCACTGCGAAAGGTTCCTTTGATGATATGCGCCAGGGATTTCTTTCGG
>UQPQ01000073.1 GCA_900542985.1 uncultured Bacteroides sp. | reverse complement strand
CGGAGATGATGCCGGTGTTTCCGATGTTGTCGGAGTAGGAGATATTGGCACTTACATTCAGCCAGCTGCGTATTTGGTTGTCGATATTGGCGCGGAAGCTATACCGCTTGAAGTATGTTCCTTCCAAAATACCTTTTTCATCCAGATAACCGGCAGAGAGGAAGTATTTCATCTTTTCATTTCCGTTTGATACGGACACTTGGTAATTCTGGGTTTGTCCGGTCTTGTAAACCTCGTCAAACCAGTCTGTCTGGTCGGTCAGCCCTTCAAGAGCAGTTGGATTTACAGCCCCGATTTCTTCTTGCAATTCGCGGTACTGTTCTGTATTCAGTGCTTCCATGCTCTTGCCTACTTTTGTCATGCCATATTGTACGTTCAATGCTACTTTGGCGTTGCCTGCCGAGCCGCTCTTGGTAGTAATCAATACCACACCGTTGGCTGCGCGCGAACCGTAGATGGCTGCTGATGAGGCATCCTTCAGAATAGAGAGGTTTTCAATGTCGTTGGGAGAGAGAAAGTTGATATTGTCTACAGGTACACCATCCACTACGTAGAGCGGGTCGTTGCTACCATTGAATGAGGTGGTACCACGTACGCGGATACTCATACCACCGCCCGGTTCGCCGCTGGGCTGCATAACCGACACACCGGCTGCTTTACCTTGTAGGGCTTGGGCTGCCGATACAATGGGGCGTTGGTCCAAATCCTTTGTAGAAACCGTAGATACGGCAGTGGTTACGTCTTTACGCTTCACACTTCCATAACCGATAACTACCACTTCGTCCAGCAGTTCGTTGTCTTCCTGCAATGTGATATTCATGTTGGTGGCTGCTTTTACCTCTATCGTTTTGTAGCCGATGAAGGATATTACCAGTGTGGCATTCTGTCCTACACTCAGGGAAAACTCCCCATCCAGATTGGTAACAACACCGTTGGTTGTTCCCTTTTCCAATACAGATGCACCAATGACCTCCAGGCCTGCGGCATCTACTACTTTACCCGTAGCTGTCAATCGTTGGGCAAATGCATTTGTTGACATTAGCAGTACGAGTAATGTCAGAAGGAGCTTGTAACTCCGCGTAAGAAGATTTCTTGTAATCATTCTCATAGTACTTTAATTAAAAGATTTAATTTATTTTAGAAAAGTATGTTCTAATAGAGATTGGATGTTTTCCATAGTACACTTTTCTTTCTCTGTTGCAAAGATAGTGGACAACCTTATTCGTCCGATAGGCGGGTAATGTATAGAAGTAAGTCGGAGTAAAATGTAAATGCCACATATATAGCGAGTTATATTCTTGCTGATTGCTGTATAAAGTAAAGGTCAGCTACTATGGAAGGAGGTCTGTATATGTTGTTTTATCGCTATAAATGGTCGAAATACCTCTTAACTTTCATGTACTTTTTAGGGTAGAAGTAGCTTATGTTTAGATAGATTAATTTATCTTTGTGCTCTCAGCCTTATATAAATAATAGAAATGAAAAGAAAAATCATAGCTTTACTATTTTTACTGATGGGGTGTACCTTTCTGAATGCGGCACCTTACAGTGAAAAGATAAAAGAACTGCTGGTGCGCCTTGACTCTCTGATTGCGCAAAAAAACACGTTTGCTATGCTTAAAGAGGCGAAGATTGCCCAGTTGCACAAGCTGCAAAAGGATGTGCGTACTTTGGAAGAGAGATATTGGCTGAATAAAAATCTTTATGATGAGTATTGCGTCTATAACGCCGATTCTGCAATGAATTATGTGGTAGACAATTTGGATATAGTTTATAAGCAGAATGATAAATACCGGCAGATGGAGTGGAAGATAAAAAAGTCTTTTCTGTTGGCTGCCACCGGTTTGTTGAAAGAAGCTCAGGATGAATTGCGCGGAGTTTCAGGCGGTTCGCTCCCCAAAGAATTATTAGTGGACTATTACGGGCAAATGCTGTATCTGTATTCGCATTTCAATCAGTATACCGGTAGTGAGGGTACTTTGCATGAACATTATGCACAGTTGGAGCGTGTTTACAAGGACTCTTTGAATATGGTTCTTACCCCTGAAGACCCCTTGTTCTTGTGGTATAAAGGGCAGGTAGTACAAGGTACGGACAGTATGTATGTTTTTAAAGAACGTTTGCAGAAGGGAATTCTTAATTCTGCATTCGACACTCGGCGCGATGCCATGAATGCTTACGTGCTGGCCTGCTTTTATCGCGAGTCCGATGAGCAGGAAAATTATCTGACTTACCTGATATATTCTGCTATGGCCGATGTACGTATCTCCAATAAAGATATTGCTTCGTTGGAAGAGCTGGCGGGGGTACTTTTTAGTTTGGGTGATATTGACCATGCCTATGTCTACATGAGTTACTGCTTGCAGAATGCCTTGGCATATCGGAACCGGGTGAGGGTAGTGGGCATCTCTGCAGTGCAGGACACCATTCATCAGATCTATCAAGAACGTAATCAGAGGCAAGAAGCGCGGTTACGTATGTATTTGGTACTGGTCAGTGTCTTGTCCTTGATATCCTTGTTTGCCTTCCTGTATATATATAAGCAGATGAAGCGATTGAAGCAGTCGCGCCAACAGCTGAATGAGGCAAACAACCGCCTGAATAAGCATGTGGAAGAACTTTCGAAAATGCACGGACAAGTGGCAGAAACGAATGTGCAGCTGACTTCTTTGAATGAACAGTTGAGAGATACCAATAATCAGCTTCGTGAATCCAACTATGTGAAGGAGGAATACATAGGTTATGTCTTTTCCATTTGTTCCAATTATATCAGCAAGCTGGATGAGTATCGGAAAAATATCAATCGTAAGCTTAAGGCAAATCAGTTGGAGGATGTGAAAGCATTAACCGATACTCATTCTATGGCACAGAATGAGTTGAAAGAGTTCTATCATAACTTTGATGCTATCTTCTTGCACATTTATCCGGATTTTGTAAGTGACTTCAATGCCTTGCTCCATCCTGACGAGCAGATTGTGCTAAAAGATGGTGAGCTGCTGAATACGGAATTGCGCATTTATGCTTTGGTGCGTTTAGGTATCACTGATAGTGTGAAGATTGCCGAATTCTTGCATTATTCACCTCAGACCGTTTATAATAATCGTTTGAAAACACGTAATAAGGCTATCATTCCTCGGGAAGAGTTTGCTGCCGTTGTGCGTTCTTTGGGTAGGGCACAGAAGTGGATTTGATAAAGGCTTCTACTGATTGTCGCAGTATGGTGCGTAGATGACACCTAAGAGTTAGGAAAAAAACTGCGATGTACTACCTTGTTTTTCTCTAAAAACTAATCTTTCCACAGCAATGTTCTTTTCTTACCACAGCTGTGGTAAGAAAGAAACGCGGGTGTGGTAAGAAAGAAACATATCTGTAGTGAGAAAAGTTGTTCAGTAGTTCTCGTTTAGTATCCGGGCTTTCCGGATGTAGCCTTTCGCAGGTTTATTGTCAGTTCTCTTTGGGCTCCTCAAGCGTGGTGCCGGCCGTTCTGTGGTCTATGTGAAGGTATGAATGGTCTATTTCGACGCGCGCGCGTATATATATAATGTGTCCCCTTCCTTCCTGCCTTCCTTTCCCTTTAAAAAATATGCTTTAAAACATATCTATCAATCAGCTAGTTATGAAAAAGTTCACGTAAACCCTCAAAAAAAGCTTGTATATATTTTGCAGATGTCCGTAAAAGCCCTACTTTTGCATCCGCTTTCGGGAACGAAGGCGGCGATGTTTTGACATTCTGACAGTAAAACGGAGCGGTAAGCTTCCATTTTTCTCTTCTTTGCCATAGGTTTCTTTCGGAACTTCGGCCTTGGAAAAGAAAAGTGAAAAAAAACTTCCGAAACATTTGGAAGTTATGCTTTAAAGTTCTTACCTTTGCACCCGCTTTTGAAAACGAAAGCAGCGCGAGTTGACATTCTTCTTTCAAGAAACGGTGCCTGGTTCTTCTTCCTTTTTCTTTTTGCCTCCCTTTCGACAAGAGAGACGACGAGGAAAGAGAAAAAAGAAAAATGAAAAAAACTTCCGAAAATATTTGGAAGATATGCTTTAAAGTTCTTACCTTTGCAT
>UQPQ01000072.1 GCA_900542985.1 uncultured Bacteroides sp. | reverse complement strand
CTATGAAGTATGCATCCATTGTGGCAGATGATGGAAGTATGGATTTCGGTACAGTAACGAAGTTTGTAGAGGCGGCAAAAACTTCTGGGTTGACAGTTTATGGGCATACACTTTGCTGGCATTCACAGCAGAATAATAAGTGGCTGAATAGTTTGATTGCTAATAAGCCTAAGCCTGTTGATCCTTCTTCTGTAAATCGGGTGTTGCATATTGTAGCTGGTGAGCCCAAAGACAATGTGTGGGACTGGGAGATCTATTATGACTTAGATAACGTATTGGAAATAGGTAAACAATATACTCTTACTTTACGGATAAAGGGATCTAATCCTGGTGCATTTTCTTTTTGGCCGGGGATGAAAGATGGTTCCAATACCCATTATGGTTTTCCTGAATGTACTTCTGGTGAGGGCTGGATTGATAATACGATTGTTTTTACACCGACAAGCTCTATAGACCGATTAAGATTTTGTTTCGGTAAGTTAGGAGGGGATTTGTATTTTGATGACGTAGTGCTAAAAGCTGATGGCTCTGAAGCTAATCTTTTGGTAAATTCTTCTTTTGATGAAGATGATATTTCTCATTGGACAACAGTAAGTTGGATGGGCTTATCTTATGGTGTTGAAGAATTAGGAGAGTCTGGTTCTACTGTCTGGTTTGAAAGTATAATTACTAATGGTGATGCTGAAGGTGAAGATGTTTCTTGTTTCTATGCAACAGAAGATGGAAAAGGTGGACCATATGCTGCTCCGATAGGAGAAACTGGTACAGGTGCTGATGGCGTAGGACGTGCTTTTATTGTAAAGTCTGCTGATAATCCAGCTGAAGATCATAGCACTCAGTTCTTTGTTAAAGCAAATACTGTTTTAAAAGAAGGTGATATTTGTAAACTTTCATTTAAGTATAAGGCTGATAAAGCAGCCGGTTCAGATTCTCAGACACACAAGAAACCGGGAGAGTATATATTCTATGATGCAGGAGTTTCGGTTAATTTTACTACTCAATGGCAAAAATTTGAAAAGGAATTTACGGTTACAGAACAAATGGTAACTAATGAAGGTGTTCAGCCTTTCCAAACAATAGCATGGAATTTAGCCAAGTTTAAAGAGGCTAATACTTACTATTTTGATGATATTGAATTTGGTATTCAAAAGAAAGCTGAGGGTATTCCTTTGACTCCTGAAGAAAAGAAAGAAGTACTCACCAACGAGCTTGAGCGTTGGATAAAAGGCATGATGGAAGCTTGCGGAGGCTCTGTAACTGCATGGGATGTTGTGAATGAACCTATTTCAGGAGGTGGTGATGATGGTAATGGTAATTATGCTCTTCAATCAGCTACTAATCCGGATGATAATGGAGTAGGGGGACAGAACTTCTACTGGCAAGACTTTTTGGGCGATGATTATGTTCGTATTCCAATTAAGTTTGCCCGCAAATATTTTGCAGAAAATGGTGGTAATTCTGGAGATTTGAAACTCTTCATCAATGACTATAATTTGGAATCTTGGTGGGATAACAATAAAAAAGTAAAAAGTTTGATTAATTGGATTAAACGTTGGGAATCTGATGGTGAAACAAAGATTGACGGTATCGGTACACAGATGCATGTTAGTTATATTTTGAATGAGGCTGATCAGAAGAAACAGGAAGAATCTATTGTCAATATGTTTGAGTTATTGGCTGCAAGTGGTAAGTTGATTAAGATTACAGAATTAGATATGGGTATTGTGGAAAAAGCATTTGGAGAAGGTATCAAAACTGAATTGGTTACTTTTGAACAATATCAGAAAATGTCTGATTTTTACAAATTCATTATTCAGAAGTATTTTGAAATCATTCCGGTAGCGCAGCAGTATGGAATTACACAATGGGCTGCTACGGACAGTCCTGCAGATTCAGGTTGGAGAAAGGGACAACCTATCGGTCTTTGGGATTTGAACTATAATCGTAAACATACCTATGCTGGTTTTGCCGATGGCTTAGCTGGTAAATAATAGCATCTTATAGAAATAGGCGACGGAATTCGCAGAGCGAAATCGTCGCCTTTATAGCCTTTTGTCCGTTATTGGAAATTAGGTTAGTTAATTCAGTAAGATAATTGACAACCATGAAAAATATAGTAAATCTGCTTTTATTTTTGTTCGTATTTCTCTCGGCTTGTTCCGATGATTCGATACTAGAGGAGTTGAAACCGGAACCACCGAAATCGGATGTGGAAGAACCGAAACCCGATGATGATTCGGAAAATAGTGGAGATAATCAGAACAGTGTGTTACCCATTTTGAATGTGGTAGGTCGTTACCTGAAAAATGAAAAGGGAGAAATCATTAATCTGCATGGTTTCACGCAGACTTACAGTCCTTTCTTTAATAATAATGCTTGGAATGATTATGATGTGCAGGGCTGTCTCAATTATAATAAGAGTATGGTGGACGGAATTTTGGCTGCTGGATGGAAGTTTAATTTTGTTCGAATGCATCTTGATCCTTATTGGAGCGATGATCCTACTATGCAGTCTGTACGGTATGAGGGACACGAGCGCTTCTCCGAAACTCGTTTCCGGAAGTATCTTGATGAATTGTTTGTACCGATGGCGGAATATTTTATGTCCAAGGGCATGTACGTAGTGATGCGTCCGCCGGGTGTATGCCCCAACGAAGCACCCTATCAGGGGATTGAGTTAGGAGACTCTTATCAGCAGTTCTTGCTCAAAGTATGGGATATTGTTTCGCAACATCCTAAATTGAAAAACAATACTGGTGTAATGTTCGAACTTGCCAATGAACCTGTTAAGATAAAAGGCACGGACGGTACTTATGGCAGTACGGACGATGGGCATTTTCAGAATCTTCAACTCTATTTCCAAGCTATAGTAGATAAGATACGTGCTAATTGTCGTAATATTATCTGGGTACCGGGATTGTCCTATCAGTCGTCTTATGCCGGTTATGCTAAGCATCGTATTCAAGGTGAGAATATTGGTTTTGCCGTACATTGTTATCCCGGTTGGTATGGCAGTGATGCCGAGGAAGATAGTAGCGAAGGCATAGGTTCTTCTACTGGTGGAGGTTATGAAAGCTTCCAACGCGGTTGGGATGCTCAAGTAGGACCGGTGGCCGCTTTTGCTCCCATCATGGTGACCGAAATAGACTGGGCGCCCAAAAAGTACAATGCTACTTGGGGAAAGAGCATAACGGGAGTGGCAGGAGGAGAGGGCTTTGGGGCCAACTTCAAATATATTGCCGATAATTCAGGTAATGTATCCTGGCTTTTTTTTACCACGAGGTCACATGAATTGGCAGCTTTTAAAGATATACCGGGCACTTCCGGCAATTATACGTTTCTCAATGATCCCGAGGCTTGTCCGTGGGCTATGTACCATTGGTTTAAAGAGTATGCCGATGGTGTGGTGGTGAATGGTGCACCTGTAAGATTGGAACTTATGGGGCAAGAGGATACTTTGAACCTGCCGATGGGTGGGGTAAATTATCTTAAAGTACGTGCTGTTTATTCCGACGGCTCTACACGAATGGTTACAGCAGACGCTGAAATCAGCAGTTCTAACCCTTCAGTGCTGGCTGTGGAACGGGCGGGTAAACTGGTAGGAGTTACTCCGGGAAATGCAACTGTGACAATAAACTATCAGCATCCTGTGACGAGAGTTTCCAGTACACTGGCACTTGTAGTTACGGTTCTCCATCCTTTTTCATTGACGAAAGAAGCTTTTAATCCTTCTATCTGGGAAAAGGGCAGTTTTGATGAAAACACCCGTACGTTGATAACCGGACGATATGGTTTTGGTGGCTGGCAATTCTCTTCTGGACTGAATCTTTCTGCTTATCGCACGATTACTGTGGAATTGGGCAATGATAATACGAGCAGTGTCTCTTTTCGTATTTTTGACAAAAATAATTATTGGACGGAACCCGCAGCCTATGATTTCGGTTCATCACGTAAAGTTATAGTAGACCTGCAAAACATGAAAGACAAGAACGGAACAAGGATTGATCCTTCTCATTTATACATTGTCGGGTTTTGGTCTACTGGCAATAAGCCGATTATTATAAATCGGATAAATTTGGAATGATGTCCAGTTGCAATGACTGAAACATCTATTTTTTAATAATTAATAAACAAAAATTGACATGAAAAACAAAAATATACTGCTTGTATGTCTAACTGCACTGATTTTGGCTGCTTGTGGTACTCAAACAACTACAAAAAAGATACTTCCCTGAAAGATGTACTGGGTGATAAATTTCTAATCGGAGTTGCGCAGAACACAAGGCAATCGTCAGGTGTAGATACAGCTTCTGTAAAAATAGTGAAGCAGCACTTTAATGCTGTTGTTGCAGAAAACTGCATGAAGCACGCAATTATTCATCCTGAAGAAGACCGTTATGATTTTGGCCAGGCAGATGAATTTGTGAAATTCGGTGAAGATAAAATGGAATGTATATTACCGGACACTGCCTTATTGGGCATTCACAACTTGCACAGTGGTTCTGCGTAGACAAGGATGGTAAGAATGTTTCACCCGAAATTTTGCAACAACGGATGAAAGATCATATTAATGAAGTGTACTCGTAGACCAGCTGATCCATTGGTCTGTTAAAGTCGTTCTTTCGCGGGAAGGTACTGAACTGGAAGAATATTTGGTGTAGAATCCTCAGATACAATATATAATACGTGGCTGGGGCGTTGTTTCATTGTATTCTTAATGGGGGGAGGCTTCGATGGAGAGTTTAGAGAGATGATTAATGTAAATGTAACACAAAGGAGTCCGTAATACAAAGCTGATAACACTCAAAACGTAAGATTGCCCCCCTAAAGTAATGAAGAACCTTATGGGATAAACTAAACTTTTAGACAGTAGAATATAAATTTATAGAAATTGCATAAGAACTGTATACTTTTCTGAAATATGTAACATAAGCAAAAGAATCTGCAACAAATTTTGGAAAAGAAATTAGCGAAAGATGTTTTCCTTTGTAATATTGTTAAACCAGCTTCGCAATATAGCAATGAAAAGGATTATCACATTATTTGGCGCTTTTGCATTACTAACGAATCTTAATTCGTTCTCTTATGCACAAGCTCTTGAAGATTTCAAACCTTCAAGTGTAAACCAATTAGGGAAAGCGTACCCTCAGGTTAATTCCGAAGGGAGGGTACGTGCCCAACTTTATGCACCGGAAG
>UQPQ01000071.1 GCA_900542985.1 uncultured Bacteroides sp. | reverse complement strand
CGATGCTTTTGGCTTTGTTCTTTGTAATTATGACTGTATGTCCGCATTTAGCAAATCAGTTTTCACCGGTATTGGGAATGCTGTTAAATATTGCGGCACTGGCTGTGTTGATTCTGTTCGGATGCCATAATCCATTCATGTTTAATCAATCTACATTGGTTCTTGGGTATCTGCTGCTATATGGTTATGATGTTACGGGAAAAAGCTATCAGATGCGATTAGTCGGAATGGCTTTAGGTGCAGCACTTACCTGCTTCGTATTTTATCGAAATCATAAAAACAGAACTTATAAAAGAAATCTGAAAGATCTGATACAAGAATTTGATATCACTTCTTCCAGAACAAAATGGCAGATATGTCAGATTTTATGCGTACCGATTGTCCTTTGCATTGCAGAACTTTGTAATATGCCACGTGCAATGTGGGCTGGTATTGCGGCCATGTCAGCGATTTTGCCATTTATGGAAGATATGCACTACAGAGTCCGTAAAAGGATTGTCGGAAATATTGCAGGTGTTATATGTTTTACAGTATTATATTTTCTGCTTCCTTCGTCAATCTATGCATATATAGGAATTCTTGGTGGAATCGGTGTAGGATTTTCAGCACAATATGGCTGGCAGGCAGTATTTAACACATTTGGTGCTTTAGCCATTGCTGCAGAGACTTATGGACTACAAGGAGCGGTTAGTCTTAGAGTGATTCAAAATGTTTTTGGTGTTGTGTTTGCTTTAGCATTTTGTGTTATATTTTATTGGTTTATGTCTAAAAAAAAGGAAAGTGATGTGACCGTACATGCAGAGTGAAGTGAATCAGGAAGAAAATTTGAATAGAATTATTACGGTTCCTAATCTTCTTTCTTTTTTTCGGCTTTGTCTGATTCCGGTAATTATATGGAGTTATTGTGTAAAGAAAAATCCTCTGTTAGCTGGTGAAATCTTATTGCTGTCTGGTCTTACGGATCTTGCTGATGGATATATCGCAAGAAGATTCCATAGGATTAGTAATTTAGGAAAAATACTTGATCCGGTGGCTGATAAGCTGACACAGGCAGCGATGTTAATCTGTCTGTTTACTCGTTTTCCGCATATGCTTCTTTTAATCGTAATAATGGCAGGTAAGGAATTGTATATGGTAGTCAGTGGATGTCTTGTGATACGAAAGACAGGAAAAGTACATGGTGCAGACTGGCATGGAAAGATAGTAACCTTTTTATTATATGGAACTGCAGCGGTGCATATTATATGGTTCCAAATTACACCGATGGTATCAGATCTGTTGATTGGTTTGTGCGCTATAATGATGGTCATATCGGTCGCTCTGTATATTATCCAGAATACCAGGACTCTTAAGGGAGAGACGGTATAAGCAATTTTATATTGCAATGACTAGAAAAATATTTAAGAGAAGATAGATATAAACAGTAAGTCAAACACACAAACTATGGAGTCTTTAGTCGGTTTAATAAAATTTTAGATAGAAAATAAATCATTCAATGTCATTTAGATAAGGTTTTTTATGACAAAAAGACAGATTGCTTATCTGCCTTATAATGCAGTAGAATGGTAACGAGATTTATGCAACCCGATACATGAAATCCCTATTTCTCTTTGGACGGAGGTGGATAGGATATTTTCGATTGTACTTGACAGGTGTCAGATACTTTTGTATGAGAAGTATGGACTCTGTTTCGTTACCATCGTGTTTGAGATATGCCCTGCATATGTTTACTGCATTTGAAACGGATTTACTCTGCATCTGGTGCATAAACTGAATATACTCGCGGAAAGAAAGTTTGCGGTTCCTAGTAAAATCACTTTCCGGATTACGGCAGAACATGGAGTAAATTTCATCGAGTTCTGTGATGCAGTTGTCGAGTGTGGATTTTAAATTAGATAAGAAAAAATCAGCCATAATGAGCCTCCTTGAAATATGTTTATAATCAAGGCTTACGCAACATATATTGGCTTACTTGTCAACTGTTTTTTGTAATATTTTTAAAGTTTTTAGGTATAAAAACAGTGGCTTTCTATGACAGAAAACCACTAAAATGATGCTTAACTGAATGGCATTGCTTTATCACCACTTTGAAAATGGTTGTTTTATGGCGGATAGTCAGACAGTTTTGGATATAAGAGATGATCTTGGAGCAACCATGAATGAATGCAGGGAAGTGACCGAAAAGTACCGCACAGGACGGAGTGCATATTTACGGATCGGACAGTTGTTTATGAGATTGTTTGCAGGACTATTATAGCAGAAAGAAGAGGTGTTCGATATGTGTACAGCAGCAACTTACAAAACAAAAGATTTTTATATGGGCAGAACGCTTGATTATGAATTTTCCTATGGGGAACAGATCACGATAACGCCAAGAAATTACGAATTTGATTTCCGGTTTGCCGGGAAGATAAAAAGCCATTATGCTTTGATCGGAATGGCATTTGTTGCAGAAGGTTATCCGCTTTATTATGATGCTGTTAATGAAAAAGGCCTTGGAATGGCAGGTCTTAATTTTGTCGGCAATGCGGCATATGAAGAGGCTTTGCCGGAAGATGAAACAGAAGTCAGCCAGGTGGCACAGTTCGAGTTCATCCCATGGATCCTTACACAGTGTGCTACTGTAGCAGAGGCGAGAGAAAAGCTGGCAGCAATGAGACTGACAGGTACAGCATTCAATGAACAGCTGCCGACAGCACAGCTTCACTGGATCATTGCAGACAAAGACTCCTGTATCGTTGTTGAGTCTATGAAGGATGGGCTGCATGTATATGATAATCCGGTAGGAGTGCTTACCAATAATCCACCATTCCCGAGTCAGATGTTTGCACTTAATAATTATGCCGGAGTATCCAGAAAACAGCCGGAGAGTACTTTTGCAGGAGTATTACAGCTTGATGCATATAGCAGAGGAATGGGTGGAATGGGAATACCTGGAGATCTTTCCAGCCAGTCAAGATTTGTGAAAGTTGCCTTTACAAAATTAAATTCGATCTCCGGTGAAGAAGAGGATGAGAGTGTAAGCCAGTTCTTCCATATCTTAGGATCCGTAGATCAGCAGCGTGGATGCTGTGAGGTGACAGAAGGCAAATATGAGATCACGATATACACGTCCTGTTGTAATACAGCAAAAGGTATTTATTATTATACGACTTATGATAATCATCAGATCACAGCGGTTGATATGCATGCGGAAAATCTGGATTCAGATCAGCTGATCTGTTATCCGCTTCTGTCCAAGGGCGAAGTCAGATGGCAGAATAAATAATACGAAAATGCACGGAGAAAGCATAACGCAGAACAACAGGAGGAAAGACCATGAAAGAAGTTAAAACACCGAAAAAACCACTGGCATATTATTATGGGATTGTGTTAATAGTGCTGATCGTATTTAATCTGGTTGTCACACCAATCCTTATGGAGCATCAGGTAAAGGAAACGGATTATGGAACTTTTATGAGCATGATCGAGAAGAAGAATATCGGTGAAGTAGAAGTTAAGGACAATCAGATCATCTTTACAGATAAAGATCAAAAAAATATTTATAAAACAGGTCTGATGAACGATCCGAACCTGACGGACAGGCTATATGAATGTGGAGCAGTATTCGCAAAAGATATCGATAAGCAGATGTCACCGATCATCAGCTTCCTACTGACCGGGGTTTTGCCATTGATCCTTTTTATCGCACTGGGAAATTATATGGCGAAGAAACTGATGGAGCATGCCGGAGGAAAAAATTCGATGGCTTTTGGAATGGGAAAAAGCAATGCGAAGATTTATGTGCAATCCAGTGAGGGAATCCGTTTTTCAGACGTTGCAGGAGAAGATGAGGCGAAAGAAAACCTTTCAGAGATCGTTGATTATCTTCACAATCCGAAGAAGTATACCGATGTAGGTGCGTCTATGCCAAAAGGTGTCCTTCTTGTAGGACCTCCGGGAACTGGTAAAACAATGCTTGCAAAAGCAGTTGCAGGTGAATCAAATGTACCATTTTTCTCAATGTCCGGATCAGAATTCGTAGAGATGTTTGTCGGTATGGGAGCTTCCAAGGTTCGAGATCTTTTCAGACAGGCAAAGGAAAAGGCACCATGTATCGTGTTTATTGATGAAATTGATGCCATTGGTAAAAAGCGTGACGGACAAATGGGCGGAAATGATGAGAGGGAGCAGACCTTAAATCAGCTTCTTACAGAGATGGATGGATTTGAAGGAAATAATGGTGTCATCATTCTTGCTGCAACGAACCGTCCGGAGTCGTTAGATCCGGCACTTACACGTCCGGGACGTTTTGACAGGCGTGTGCCGGTTGAACTGCCGGATCTTGCAGGCCGTGAAGCAATTTTAAAGGTTCATGCAAAGAAGATAAAAGCATCTGATGATGTTGACCTGCATACGATTGCACGTATGGCATCGGGGGCATCCGGTGCGGAGCTTGCCAATATTATAAATGAAGCAGCATTACGTGCTGTCCGTAGTGGAAGGACCGTTGTAAATGAATCTGATCTCGAAGAAAGTATAGAAGTGGTTATTGCAGGATATCAGAAGAAGAATGCGGTTCTTTCAGATCAAGAGAAGAAGGTTGTTGCATATCATGAGATCGGACACGCTCTGGTAGCTGCATTACAGAGTCATTCAGCACCGGTCCAGAAGATTACGATCATCCCGCGTACCTCAGGTGCACTCGGCTACACTATGCAGGTTGAGCAGGGTGATAAATATCTGATGACGAAAAAAGAACTTGAGAATAAGATTGCTACATTTACAGGCGGACGTGCGGCAGAGGAGATCGTATTTGGTGAGATCACGACCGGAGCCTCCAATGATATCGAACAGGCAACAAAAATTGCAAGAGCGATGATCACCCGCTACGGCATGACAGATGAATTCGACATGGTGGCAATGGAAAACGTGACCAACCAGTATCTTGGCGGCGATACGTCTCTTTCCTGTTCTGCAGATACACAGAAGGAAATTGATGAAAAAGTCGTGCAGCTCGTAAAAGCAGAGCATGAAAAAGCAAGAAAAATCCTTGCTGAAAACAGGGAAAAACTGGACGAACTGGCTATGTACCTGTATGAGAAGGAAACAATTACAGGTGACGAATTTATGGATATTTTAGACAGAAAATAATGTAGTTAATTAGATAATCAATGTCATTTAGATAAGAAAAATAGTTAGTAGTTCTGAAAAATGGAATTATTTTATATAAAGGAGCGGACAAATTCTCATTTACAGGGAGCGGAAGATTGAGCTGGATAAAATACCCAGCTCAATCTTCCACATGGAATACATCTTCGACCAGCATATTAAAGTACTTTGATATCCGCAGCATAAATTCGGCAGATGGGGTGCTGTCC
>UQPQ01000070.1 GCA_900542985.1 uncultured Bacteroides sp. | reverse complement strand
GTTGCTCAGGAACTTATAAATAAAGTTAAATTATAGTGTTGCGGAATTAAGGTTTACCTAAGTTTTCTGGATGGTCAACCAAGTTCAAAGCAGTTTTTGCTTCAGGGCTATCACTACCAAAACCTATTACCATACATTTGGTATAATCTGTTTCCTCTTTAGAAGCCGCAATCAATATAGCTGAATTACGAACGCTTTCAGTTCCGAACACAACGTCTTCCGGTCCGTCTACCTGACTTGCACTATTATCAGAAGAAACACCACCTACAATATAGCCTTTTACCCAAGCAATCTTCGTTCCGTTATTCTCTGTTAAAGTAAGTGCTTTAGTCACATCATATGCCGTATCTTTTGTATTTTCAGCTTCAGGAGTTCCAGGTTCTGGCACTTCTTCTGCATCACCATGAGCCATTACAAAGTTCTGAACTTCCCAAGTTGTACCCACTTCACTTGTACTGATATAATGCAAAGCTACAGTTACCTTACCCTGGCCTAAATATTCAGCAGGAACAGCAACTTTACCTGTATTAACGAAATCGAAGCTACTACCCGATGGCATCTTTACAGCGATTTCTTCCCACTGTGCATTCTTGATGCCGGCGACACCACTACCATCATAATCTTTACTAATTACCAATTTATGATAATCGCTTAAAGTAGCTCCACTTGCATAATTAATTGCATGATCGAAAGTGATATATGCCTTATCTTCTTTACTTAAATCAACACTTTTAGCAACCAACCATGTATCTGAAGGGAATTTACCAGTAGCAGACCCCCCTTTAATCATGGCACTACTGTAATCATTTTCCCACTTTAAAGAACCTTCTACTGAGTAACTCGTAAACACACCCAAGTCCGTCTTAAAGCTTTCATTAATATAAGCTCCATCCACTTCTTGTTCTCCACCAATTTCTTCTCCCTTAAAGACTCCGGCAGAAACGTCCTTCAATCCAGCAGCACTAAAGTAAGAAGTAAGAGTACCCTGCAAAATTACAGGCTGCTTCAAGTTATCTGCATGATCCACCAGATTCAATGCTGTACGAATATCACCTGTAGGTAATTGTACCATCAAACAATTCTTAGACTTTTCTTCGTCCGGATTATCAGCAATCATCAAGTTTGAACTAGTAGAAAACGGTGCAGCAAAATTAGCAGTAAAAGGATCTACGTTAGTTTCCATTACACCTACGATGTATCCTTGTACCCAAGCCACAGAACCATCCTGCTTCATTTGAGCAGTAGCTACATTATACGGATCTTCCTTGGTTCCTGTTCCTACAAGATCCACATCGTCCGGAGATTTAATTTCATATGGTGCAGGCACATCGCTACAAGAAGTCATCAATGCAGCAGCTCCAAACAGCGTAAAAAACAGTGCGCTAAAAATCTTTTTCATAATCAATATGTATTTGTTTTGTTAATTATTTCTTTTTACTTCTTCTCCCGATCTTAAAGTCAGCTGCCAGGTATTACCATAGCGACTCAGCAGACCTGTTACATTCAACTTACCCTGAGGCAATACATCGTTTGCGAAATTAGCATATGTACTGGTACGAACCACAAGTTTAGTTCCATCTTCAAATACCAGATTCTGTTCAATTGCAGACTGTGATCCACCTTTATCTTCTGCATAAAGTTCTTCTCCATCTGCATTTTCAAACGAAACATCATTCATGTTCACCAGAATAGGAGCTTCTGCCTTATCCCATGAAGACAAATCAGCTGCAGTCAGAGTCTTAGGCGCCAGTTCCGGATAAAAAAGATTAGGTTCACCAAGCAGACGAACGTGCTCTTCCCACATATAACCCGGCATTCTGCCTACTTTGCCATTATACACAGAACCAAGCTGTCCCAATTCTCCATATCCTCCGATATAAAGTCCTTCACAATCAATAATCATTTTCTGCCCAACCGGACAAGTAGCATACAAACCGGTATTATTAATACCAATTACGATTATACCACTCTCATCAGCAATCATCAACTGCTTATAAATATTTCCGCTTTCGTCATCACCTACAATGACTCCCTCAATACGTGTTTCTTCTGTAATCTGCTGCAAGCCATTGGCAGATATCACCGAAGCATACTTTTTCTTCAGATTGGCAATAGAGATTGTCCGTCCGTCTTTTATATTATTGTTTCCATAGGCATTGCCTGTTACAGGTACATCAAAATCGTCCATACAAGAAACCAATCCTGAAGTAAACAGAACCATGCAGGCAGCCAAAATTAACGTTATCTTTTTCATATCTTCTTGTTTGATTTTATACTCTTACCTTTCTCTTCATCAGAATCTGAATCCAACATTCAGGAATGCATTGAACGGGAAAGCATAATAGTATTTTGAGTTTTTAGAGAAAACATATACACGTTCTGAACCATCTTCGTAGCTATCGTCACGATTTTGTTCGTAACCACCCGTACGCAGATTAGTATTGTTCAGAATATTGTTCAAACTTAGATTAATGCTCAAGCTCTTACCATCACGCAGACGAATAAATTTACCTATAGAAGCATCCAGCATAAAGCCACCGTCCAACTCTTCCTGTTCCGGAACAGATACTCCCACCAAGTTTCCATTGGCATCTACAGTACCATCGCTATACTTGGTCAGTACACTTTCCAAGCGGCGATAAGTAGAGAAATCAAGATATACACGATGATAATAGTTTCCTGTCAGATTAAAGAACCATCCTTTGATGTTATAATCCAATCCCAAGCTATATGCAGAAAGAGGAGTACCACTCAAACGCATACCTTTTGCATATACACGGTCTACATTCGATTCGCTTTCACTTTCATATGTACGAACCGCATCCGGGTTATTGATGTATTTAGCTTCCGACCATGTAGCGATACCAGTCAACGACAAGTTAGAAGTCAGTTTCACGGTAGCTGCAGCCTCTATTCCATAATGTTCTTTTTCAATACCATTCATAGAAAGATAAGTGAAACGTGATTCATTATCATTGTAAAAAGCATCCATCTCTACCTGATTGCTGAAGCGCATATAGTAACCGGTAATACGACCGTTCACTACAGAACCGGTAAAGTTGTAACTCAACTCACCGCCTAAAATACGTTCAGTCTTCAGATCTTTTACAAAGTCATTTTTAATACGTGGAGCAATGAAAGCATTGTAAGCAAGTGGAGCACGATCTTCGTAGCTGGCATTCAATGAAATAGAATGATTTCCGTTGAAGTCATAACGGATACCTGCCTTAATAGCACCTTCCAGGAACTTGGCAGTACCACTGCTTCCTTTTGATTTCAAAGGAGCACGTCCATTACGCATATTACCATAACGGAACATCTGTGTAGAACCGATTTTACCACTTACAAAATAATTCAGTCCTGCATCTTTTCCTTCATAACGCAACCAAGCGCTTTCCTTATAAACATGAATATCGTAATCGTATCCGAAACGGTCGCCTTCTCCAATTCTACGGTTCGGATTATCCAAATCATTCTGAATGATAGAAGAACCGTATCCATAATCACGAACAGAGAACTTGTCGATATCGGTATAAGTAGTTGCTCCCAACAAATCTTTCATTGTTTTATAATGCATACCTTTTGTTGCATTGAAAGCGATACCAGCCGAATACTTATGATTCTTGTCCAAAGAATGATTGAATACAGAACTCAAGTTGAAAGCCAACTGGTCGTTGTGCAATTCTTCCTGATAATACAAAGCATCCTTACCGGTAGCATTTGCCTTCTGATTGGCAAGATACAGCATATCCCAGTCTATCTGGCGATAAGATTCATTATTCATCCATAAATCAGTTACCCGATTAAACTGTTCCAGTTCATCTGCAGTAGGAACACTGTTCCAGACATTAAAGATAGAACTTGGTAACTTCTTGTAATAATCCGGTCTTGGATCGGCTGCATTACCTCCCCATCCCAAGGCACTCTTGCCATAAGAACTATACTTAAATCCGGCACTGGTTACCAACTTCATATCCTTGTTAATATCAAAGTCCCAGGTAGCAATAGCCGACGGCTCATACGAATTTACCACACGTGCATTACGTTTTTCGCCATTCTGATATCCCCAGTTGGGATTATAATAGTGACTGTTTGCCAAATAATAAGCTTCTTCTGTAGAAGCTCCCTGCTGTCCTCTTTCTGTAGGCGCTCCCCAGGTTGCGAGAGACAAGCTATGACGTTCGTTAAATACCTTCTGTGCAGCCAGGAAATAGCTGAAAGAATTATAAAAAGTACCAGCAATATTGCCTTCTTCCGCCCATCTGTAACCAAACGAGCCGGTAAAAGCCCATCCATTGTTCATCAAGCCTGTAGAATAGGTATACATGGCTCTTGCTACATAACTACGGTTGCAGGCAGAGAAGACCAGCTTCGATCCTGGTGCATACTGGCTGGCACGCATATTGATATTAGAAGAACCACCCACTGCACCAAAAGTAAAGTTATTGGTTTCAAATGGGCTGATACCTTCCTTGTTACGGGTGGCATCATTCAAGCCTCCAATCAATCCGTAACTGAAACGTCCCGTTTCTACATCATTAAATTGCACTCCATTAAAAAAGACTTCACTGTACTGCGAATCAAGCCCTCTTACCCTAAAACGCATCGGGCTGAACAAATAGCCTACATTCGACAGATACACGTCATTGTTCGAAGTGACCAATGCATAATTGCTTTGAGCCACATCATCATCTTCGTTCAGTTGGGATTCTGTAAATGTAAATGAAGCATTATCTTCAAGTACATTCTTTTTTACCTTATTCTGGGCTATCAAAGCTGGAGTAAGGCAAAAAAGCACACTCATAAGTCCGAGCTCTTTTTTCATACTTTTTATCGTTAATTTTAAACACTTTTTACCTTAATGTATTAAGGTATCATTACAAAGTAAATAAAAAAAGCCGAATTTGAATAATTTTCGTGAAAAAATCCATAATAATCAGTATATTTTTCTACATATTTTTCAGATATTTGTCATTGGACTGTAATAACATGATAAATTAAAAGCTCAAAACAATGAAAAGACATCTATTATTCGCACTGATGACATTCTTATTTGTCACAGTTTATTCACAGGAAAAAAAGTATGCCCTATATGGAGTAGGCTTTTATAATTTGGAAAATCTATTCGACACCTCACATGATGAAGGGAAGAACGACTACGAATATCTGCCCGAAGGAAAAAACAAATGGGATGATTCCAAATACAAATCCAAACTGAAAAACATGTCCGAAGTGCTAAGTTTATTAGCTACGGACAAACTTCCCATGGGTGCTGCAATTATCGGTGTTTCGGAAGTAGAAAACAGAAGAGTACTGGAAGATCTTATTGCACAACCGGCTCTTGCAGATAGAGGATATGAAATTATCCATTACGAAGGAGTAGACGTAAGAGGTGTAGACTGTGCTTTCCTTTATAACCCCAAACTCTTTCAAGTAGAAACAAGCAGACTTGTCCCCTACATTCCAGAAGACAATGACACTACTTACAAAACACGTGGATTCCTGATTGCAAGCGGAACAATGGGAGGAGATAAAATTGCCTTTATTGTAAACCATTGGCCTTCGAGAGCAGCCGCTTCTCCAGCCCGCGAAAGAGCCGGAGTTCAGGTACGTGCTCTAAAAGACTCGTTATTACAGAACAACCCCGACATCAAAGTCGTAATTATGGGTGATATGAACGACGACCCTATGGACAAAAGTATGTCTGTAGCGCTAGGAGCTAAAAGAAAAGCTAAAGAAACCGGTAAGACAGATTTGTTCAACCCATGGTGGGACACTTTGAAGAAAGGATACGGTACTCTGATGTATCAAGGCAAATGGAACCTGTTCGACCAGATAGTATTTACAGGCAATATGTTAAACCCGGACAGAAAAACTCTGACTTATTACAAACATGAGATTTTCAAACGTGATTTCATGTTCCAGACTGAAGGCAGATACAAAGGTTACCCCAAGCGTACACACGCTGGAGGTGTATGGCTCAACGGATATAGCGACCACCTTCCTACTGTAGTTTATTTTATCAAAGAAATACAATAACATCCTAACTCATGAAAAATTCATTGCATTTTTTCAAGGCAACCTTATTTGTCCTTGTGGCACTCTTCACCTCTTGTAGTGAAAGAGATATTCCGGAAGAGTTGCTGAATAACGAACAGAATACATCCCAACCGGTTTATTTAGATTTAAAAGAAAATCTTCCGGCTGATAATGCAGGCTTCCTGTTGCATATCCGCACAGAACAATCGTGGACAATAGAAGTAGACCAAGACTGGTGTACTTTATTAAGATACTCTGGTAACGGAAATGCATCGGTAATGGGTAGTGTAAGCAAAAATACTACCGACCAAATGCGTTCTGCACTCATCACTGTACGTATAGCCGGTATTTCTTATCCGCTTACCATACAACAGAATGCAGGCGAAGAAGGAGAAGGAGGATCGACCACTCCAGAAAATCCGAACGGATATGCAAAAAGAATAGAAGTTCCGGCTCTGAAAGGAGGAGACATGAATCTGTTCATCACGCATACAACACAGTATAACGGAAAAGAGGTAATTACTTATAGTCCTAAAATCCGCAACTATCATCCAATACACGATTAAGGGTAGATTTATGAGTCG
>UQPQ01000069.1 GCA_900542985.1 uncultured Bacteroides sp. | reverse complement strand
TTCCCTGATTATTAACGAAATTAACAAGATTTCATTACCTGCGAAGTAACGGAATTTTTTAACAAAAGCATTGTGGGAAAAGGAATGCCGGAAATGAGAAATTATTCACTTTTTATTTTTTAAATTTATAAATTTAAAGTTTTTCAATTATGAACAAAAAGTTTCTAAGTGTGACCCTGTTCAGTGCCTTGATGATAGGTGCGACAGGAACGTTCACGTCTTGTAAGGACTATGATGACGACATCAAGAACTTGCAGGAACAACTGGACAAGAAAGCTTCACTTGAAGAGCTGGCTGCAAAAGTTTCGACTTTGGAGACAGCTGTCAACGATGCTAAAACAGCTGCCAACGAAGCTAAGGACAAGGCTCAGGAAGCTTTGGACAAGGCCGGTTCGGCAGAAGGTGGTGTTTCTGATGACGACTTGAAAGCTCTGAAGAAAGAACTGCAAGACCAAATCGACAAGTTGGCTTCTTTGGACATCGTAAACCAAAAGATTGCGGCTCTGAAAGAAGAATTGAAAGGCGACTTCGTTACAGACGAGAAGCTGAAGGACTTGGCTGCTGAAATTGACAAGGTAAGTGCTGAGGTGATGTCCCTGATTGGTCATCGTCTGACCAGCCTGGCCGTAATCCCTACCAGCCACATCAACGGTATTGCCGCCATCACGCTGACTACCCTGCAATATACCCCGCAGAAGTATCAGGCTATGGCTAAGCATACAACTCAAGACCACACTACGACTCCGGTTTTGGACCACGTAAATGCTGCTGCTACAGCTAACTCCATTTCTACAGATTACAACGAGGCTTATTTCCATGTAAGCCCCAGCGTAGGTGTCCGTACTTCAGATATTGAATTGCCCTCATTTGATTGCATCACATCTGAAAATATTATGACCAAGGCTACCGGTGCTGATATTAAGACTAACAGCCCGATTCAACCGGTTAAGTACGACATCAATAAGGACGTGCTGACAGTAAAATTCAAAAAGACAGTCAAGGGTTCTATCGCTGCAACGACTGCCGGCGACAAGGAAAAGTTCTACATGGCATCTTTGAAAGCTCCTATCGCTGCTGAAAACTATACAGCTGCTGAAAAGAAAGCTTTTGACGAACAAGGTACTAAGGTGTATGTGAACTCTGAATATGTACGTCTGCACGAAGAGGTTAAGGTTCCGTATCTGGTTAATAGCAAAACTGACTTTAGCAAAACTATGACCGGTAAGTTTGCCGATGAAATCCAGAACGACGGCAAAGAAGACTTCTATGTACACTATCATGACTCTGTATGCGTATACGAATCTAAAGCCAACGAATATGTAGACTTTAAGCAACCTTATAACGAGCCGCTTGATTTGAAGAAATTGGTGAAGGTTTGTGTTACAGACGCTAAAGATGCTAAAACTAACCACGCTAACCATGCAAATCTGGCAAACTACAAGGATTATGGTCTGACATTCCGTTTCTACATCCCTACTGCTCCTTATAACACATTGGGTGGCGTAGATGGTAACACCAACAAGACAGACCAGCAGAAATTTGCCAAGCTGGATTCTCACGAAAACGGTATCATGTCTTCCAAGGTTTATACTGTCGAAGGTACTTCTGCAACAGCTGTAGGTCGTGAGCCTATCGTTCGCGTGGAACTGGTGGATACAGTAAACAATGCTTTGGTTGCCATGCGTTACCTGAAAGTGAAATGGGTGAAAGAAGCTGGCGAGAGAGAGTTGTCTCATGCTTTTGCTGATTCTATCTATTACTGCAGCAACTACACCGGTCGCATCGGTACTCAAGAAATGAATGAGGACATCTACGACAAGGCTAAAGAAGGTGGTATGACCAAGCAGGAATTCCACGCCGTTTATACTCAATTTGATGGTACAAAGGGTGCCGGCGAAGGTACGGCTTCTGTGATTGCCAACTCTGAAGCTGGTGTAGAATCTTACAACATCATCTGGACACTGACTCATGCAGACATCGTTAAGAAGTATCCGAACTGGAACAACCAGGAAAAGATGAGCTTCAGCAAGGTTTGCTACTACTCCGATCCTACAGGTGCATATCCTACATTGAAGATTACTTTGACACGTACTATCTACAAGCCGGTATTCAACCTCTGGGGTTACGATGGCCGCTACTGGAAGAACGACAATGAATGGTCCACATTCAATGTAAACCCGATTGTTTACAATACCGAGGAATCCAACCCGGCATGGTCTAACAATACAGAGAATAACCCGACATGTAACATCTACACAGACTTGCTGAACGGTTTCCTGAACGACCTCGGAGTTAAACCGACAACCGGTTTGGGCGGCGCAATCTGGTATGCCGATGCACTGCGTGCCGGTAAGAAGTTCTTCTATTCCGGACTGTATCCTTATGCTGCCAGCGGCCACCAGGGTGTGAAAGGTGGTGCTTATTCAGAGGAAGGTGCCCGCTTCGTGTTCGACAAAGAAAAACTGGAAGCTGCCAATTCTGCTTACAAGTACGAATATTTCAACGGTACAAGCGTTGTTGAAAAGACTGCGACTGTAAGTCCTGACGGAACAATCCTGTACATCGACGGCAAGAAAGCTGCTGAGATTGTGAACTACGCTCCCAACAAGCTGGATGCCAATGAAATCACTTACAACATCAAGTTGGAAGAAGTAAACCCGACTCACGCACCGCGTAGCGGCGACGCTCCGACAGAAGCTGCCAAGGCTCTCGTAGGCAAGTATGTCCCCATCAAGTTGGTTGCCGACGTATGCTACACAGATGCTTGTGCTACTGGTTCTCTGCTGGCTGCTGCCCACACTGCAACTATCAAGGAATATGATGCATTTATCATCGAACCGTTGACAGTAACTACAGGTGAAACTGAGAACTTTACTGATGCAACTGTAGGTGGTAGTACAATTGACGTTAAGGGTGCTTTCACTTATGTTTCTTGGAATGCTGACGAATCAGGCAAGAAGTATATTGTAGCCAATACTACCGGCTTGCAGAAAGCTTTGTGGGAATTCTACGAAGTAGTTCCGGGCGAATGGATGACAGACCAAATCAAGTCTAACTTGAAACTGGTTAACGGTAACTTGGTTCCGACTGATGGTGTAACAAACGGTCCTCTGCCTTCTAATACCAAGGTTGTTTACAACCAGGCAGATGAAACTCTGACTTACAACAACTACAGCGGTACTCCGGTTAACTGGGATTACAAATTGTTCATCCCTGTGAAGTTCGGTTACAAGTGGAAGACATTCACTTTGACATTCGAAGTTGATGTTAAGAAGAACTCTGGTACTCCTGCTCAAAGATAATCATCACTGCAGATAACTAATAAAAGAGAGTGTTTCCGGAAAAGAAGCACTCTCTTTTCTATAAAAACAAAAGAACAATGAGACGAACGATTTTGGCTATGTTGACAATAGCTTTCGGTTTTTTATATTCTTGTACCAATACTAACAGTACAGAGTCTACTCATTCTTTCGCCGGTACATTCATAACGGAAAATGGCGTGAGGTTTGAACTCCGTGCAGACTCAACCACCCTCATCACTTTCTCTGATTCAGTGAAGTATGAAGGTACATGGAAGTCTTGCAAGGCCGAAGACCACTTAGAGTATGCCAATATCGAATTTGGAGGTTATCAGGAATACTATTATTTAAAAGATGAAAAGCTTTACCGAAGTGAGCGCGAAATGCGCCACGATGCTTTGGGAACAAAAGTGAAATATCAGGAATAAACTGAAGAGTAAAACATTTGCATAGAAGAGGCTATCTCAAGTGCATTTTGAGACAGCCTCTTGCTTTTTTCAGCAATTCACCATTTAGACAGTTGTACGCAGCAAAAGTGACAAGAATTTATAAGAGTTTGAACAACATAACAAGCTATCTTCTTATGTACTCAGCAGAATCAAGCAAAGCCGGCCTAGAAATATAGTGTGATTCTCATAAGAGATTATATGCTTAGCCCAAAAGCCACTGAAAGAATTATCACAGAGGCCGTTGAAGCAGTGAAGGACTGGCAGGCTTTAAGAGTAAAGCCAGAAATAGGTAGACAGGAAATGGATAGATTCATAAACTTATTCTAGCTAATTTATACCCGAAAAGACATAATCTCTTTCTCCTTTAATCTTTTTATACCCTTATGGGTGTAATAACGAAAATATATTCTATCTTTGTACCCCAAAGGGTATAAAAATGGAATATACGGAACAAACAACATTATCCAAATATGTAAAAGCGATGCGTAAGCAGTACAATCTGACCCAAGTGGAACTTTCGGAAAAGTCAGGAGTAGGCTTGCGCTTTGTCCGTGAATTGGAACAAGGCAAACAGACGCTGCGGTTGGACAAGGTAAACCAGCTACTGTCTTTGTTTGGCAGCGAAGTTGGCGCAGTACCTATAACTAAAACTGACGAATGATGAAGCAGGCATTGATAAATCTCCGAGGAATAAAAGCCGGTATCCTCACAGAGGATGAGGATGGCTATACCTTCCAGTACGATACGGAATTCCTGCAGTCGGATGTTGCAGAAGCTGTCAGTCTCACATTACCCTTGACAGAGAAAGCCTATCACGACAAAGTGCTGTTTCCTTTTTTCGACGGGCTGATACCCGAAGGATGGCTGCTTGACATTGCGGAAAAGAACTGGAAAATAGATGCACGTGACCGAATGTCACTGTTGCTGGCGTGCTGTAAAGACTGTATCGGTGCAGTGGGTGTAGAACCTATAAATGAGGAGGATTAAAAATGGCAAAATGTCTGTATTGCTACAAAGAACTGAATGGAAATGAGAGGGATTTCCACAAGGCTTGCTCAAAAAAGATATTCGGGACACTAGAGGCGCCTATATTGCCTTATACGCACAATAATCTCAACGATTTGGCAAGGCAGGTAATTCGCAGTCAGACCACACTGACCGGAGTGCAGGCCAAATTATCATTGGATATCAACAAAGGAAGTAAAAACGAGCCTGGACGATTTACGATTGTAGGCTTATGGGGGCGCTATATTTTGAAGCCGCAAACCGAACGGTTCGGTAATCTTCCCGAATTAGAGGATCTGACAATGCATCTTGCGGAAATAGCCAAGATACGAGTTGTGCCACATAGCCTCATCCGCTTTGAGGATGGTGAATTATGCTATATCACCCGGCGCATAGACCGCACGAATGAAGGGGGAAAATTGGCTATGGAGGATATGTGCCAACTTTCTGAAAAACTCACTGAACAAAAATACAAAGGTTCTTATGAGCAGATTGCGAAGCTAGTGCTGAGATATTCATCCGCTCCCAAATTGGACCTGGTGAATTTCTGGGAGCAAGTCGTCTTTTCATGGATAACCGGTAATGCCGACATGCATTTGAAGAACTTCTCGCTTTATAGTCCCCAACAAGAGGTATATACGCTCACACCAGCATATGACATGCTGTCTACCGCATTGGTGATGCCTGAAGACACCGAAGAACTTGCACTTACACTAAACGGCAAAAAACGTAAATTGAAGAAGGCTGACTTTGTCACGTCCATGCGGGCGTCGGGATTGGACGAAAAAGTAATAGAAAACCTTTTCAAGAAACTCTTGAAAGTAGAAACCAAATGGATGGAGTTCATCACTCTCTCTTTTCTACCGGAGGAGATGCAAATATCATATAAAGACATGATAAGCATAAAACTCAATATGCTAAAATGATACGAAACCCAACAAGGATTTCCTCTTTCTATCACCCTTCTCTCTTTACCTCAATCCACCTTCTGAAGAAAGGGTCATCCAGTTCATACCCCTCATTACGTATCACATATCCTTGTTGCCCAAGTCGCTTCAAACTACTGAAGGCAGTACTTGGAGAATCAATGCCGACACCTTGTAGAAAAGGAAGACTGGACGGAGTCCCCATCTGCATAGTTAAGCCTATCAAGACTTTTTTATCTGTTTTATTGAAAGTGCTCCATAAACGTTCATAATCCATATCGTGTACATGAGTCAACTCCGTAATGGCAGTTTCCACCAAAGCATCACTGTAACCGTTTTGTTTCCAGTTATTCCATGTCTGGTAAGCCAGTTGCTGGGTGTAATAGGGATGACAATTGGTGAACGACAGAATGCTGCAGCCTATCGTTTCAGCATCCATATCTTTACCTAAGAGAAGAAAGCCATTCTTGAGGAACTCATAGAAGTCATCTTGAAGAATCTTACCCAACTTCATCAAATATCCAAAATGATAGAAAGGAGATTTCTTTTTCTCAAAGATTTCCTGCATCATCGATTCCTGGCTACCTAAGAAAATGTAGTTGGCATGGTTGTAAGTCTGTAGAATAGACCTCAATTTTTTATCCAGATTCTTGTCCAATGTACGTATTTCTTGGAATTCGTCCAGTACTACAATCGGTTTCTTGTGTGGATTCTTCATACCCAGTTTATCAATCAGTGTGAATACATCCTCCAACAGAATGAAACCATCCATTGACGGCTGAAATGAAACTTCTATACCATCCGTCATGGGATTGGTTGAAATGGTGGGAATAAAACGAAAATGAGTGATAAGATGTTTCAGACGTTCCATCGGATATTGTTGAAGCACAATCCGCAATAATCGTGCAGCAAAGTCGGCAGTGCCTGTTACCAACTGCAGGTTCAACTGGAAAACGGGACGTGACAACCCTTTCGTTACTTTTTGGACGAGGCTGGTCTTGCCGAAACGTCGTGGGCTAATAAGTATCAGGTGATTCTCACTTGCAAGTATCTCTCTTACTTTTTCTTGTTCCGCTACTCTATCCGTAAAGTATTCACCGTCTACAATCGTACCGAATTTAAATGGATTATTCATATTGCGACTTTTTTCAATGCGACTTTTTTCGCAAATATAAGAAATATATTTGAGTTCATTCTGAAAGACTGGCTAAAATGAAGAAATACATTATAAGCTTCTGTTTTTCTTCATTTTATTGTATATACTTGTAAGGTAAACCCTTTATAAATAAATTGGAAATGAATAGAAATGAAATTACCTTACAGGAGATGTTCTCCTCAGTCATCGGGGAACTCCGGGAAGGCGGCAGGTGGGGGACGG
>UQPQ01000068.1 GCA_900542985.1 uncultured Bacteroides sp. | reverse complement strand
CGAAAGGTTGCGGTATTTTGCACCCTGGCTTTCAAGAATAGCAGAAGCCTCTTTTATGGCAGTTTTATTGCCATTGAAGGTTTCGGTATTGATGCCAACAACCTCACCGCCCATTGACCTGATAGCTTCGTTTAATTCATTAAGCTTAGATAACTCTGCTACGCAGGGCTTACAGCCGTTAAACCAGAAATTGACTACAGTTACTGCGTTTTTTGAAAATAAACTTTCATCGACAGGATTGCCATTAAAATCTTTACCGGATAAATTGCTGAAAGGTGATGTGGCTTCGGTATTGTTTTTCTTACTACTGTCAGAAGTAGTCTTATTTTCAATTTCAGCTATCTGCTCCTCGATTTTTCGTATAGCATCAATATCTTCTGTAAGTGTCTTTAACTCGGCCTCTGTAAAGGAAGCTTTGTTCGATTCTACGGTACCAGCCAGATAATCAGCATAATTGCCATTTGGATCAACAGTGCTTTTATTCATCATGCATCATTCCTTCTGTGTAAAGAGCTTGTACCTGGTTATCTTGATGAGATTACTGGAGAGTATGCAACACCGGAAGGCTATCTCGTAGATGAGCAGGACGAGGAAGAATTTGATAAGCAGTTTTCATAATTATGCATCTTGGTACCGTTTTTGTGCATGTTAGTTGTCTGTATATAGACAATGAAATCAATTAATGATAGAGTAATTATGGTAGTAAATCACCTAAAACGTATATGGAGTTGCATGAAAAAGGAGATACATATATTATACATGAATATTAAATGAGAAAAATAGACAGATTGCAAGAGTACTCTGTCTGTAAAAATTACCAAACTTCCTGGAGGGATAGATTTCTATGATTATCAGATATGCAGAAGAGAAAAATTTTATAGAATTGCGACAGTTTTATGACGGTATGTGTAAAGTTTTGAGCGGAAAAGATTTTCTGCCGGAGGGAGATAAAGGTGGTTTCCCTCCAGATGAAATGATCAAAGATGCAATCAAAGAGAGAAATCAGTTTATCGGTATTGAAGATGGTCGAATTGTTGCGGCGTATATTATGAATCATGATCGTGATGAGGCGTATCACGCAGTTAAATGGCTTATTGATGCAAATGATAACGAGACAGTAGTTCTTCATGCCTTGCGAGTCCTTCCGGAATATGGAGGTCGTGGATACTCGAAGCAGTTAGTTCAACACGCAATAGACACAGCAAGGGAAAGAAACCTTAAATCAATTCGTCTTGATTGCATAGAGGGAAATGATATTCCACAGAAAATGTATATGTCGTTTGGATTTAAGTATGTGGATAAAGTTGAAATCACATATGTTGATATTGGAGTACCGAGGGAGTTCCTCTTATATGAGTTTGTACTCTAATCAAGACATAATAACAGTTATATCTTGAACATTGTACAAACAACTTCAAGTTTGGAGAATTGAGAAAATCGGAATTTGTAGAATTAGTAAATCTCGATTTTGGGAAATACAAGAATGTGTCTCATTATGGTTTTAATGCGGTTTGTAAGGAGAAACAATATGATTGGGTTTGTTATATGGTCACTTTTGGGAGTGTTTATAATTGGATTAGGAATAAAAGATATGTTTTCTAAGAATCCCGTTGGATTCTGGGCTAATACCGAAACAATAAAAGTAAAAGATGTGAAAGGTTACAATCGTGCGAGCGGACTATTGTTTATAATCTATGGAATCATTTTTGTTATATTAGGAATTCCGCTGTTAGATGGTCAAAATACACCATACGTTCTGTTGTCGGTTATTGGTGTGATGGTGGAAACAATTGTAATTATGGCTGCTTATAGTTTAGTTATCGTTAAAAAGTATGAAGAGAAGTAAATAACTTTGAAGTTGCAAGGAGGAAATTATGAAATTTATGCAAACAGAGAAAAAACAGCTATTGATCTATGTGATTATAGCATACGGAATCACATATGTAATGGGACTTCTGATGTGGTATAGCTATGGAAAAGGTCTTGATCTCAGCGCTTTTCCAAAGGCGCAGATGCTGTATCCAGCAGCAGGTGTGATGATGGCTTATTTAATTACCAAAAAAGGAGATAAAAATCTTCCAACGGCTTTTTACATATTCTTTGTAGCTCTCACGGCGGTGCTGGTTGTCTGCACGGCGGCTTCTGTTCTGGCTCCCCAAAATAGAGATCTGATGAGCATGCCATATTCTCAGTGGGCACCGATCATGAATTACGTTATAATAGGTGGCAGCGTTATTTTCTGGATTCTTCTTCTGCAATCCGGTAAAGAAAAGCGCAGATCCTATGGACTGAACAGCGAACATTGGAATATATCTATTCGTATGATCCTGTTGTTTATTGGATTATATCTTCTCAGATTTGTGATTGCCTGTGCTCTGAGCGGCCAGCTTTCTGAATTTGGCAAAATAATGGCAAATCCTACTACCTGGATCATATTTTTTACTGTTTTGGTAAACTTTTTCCTGTCAGTAGTGGCATTCTTTGGAGAAGAATACGGATGGAGATATTATCTTCAGCCTCTTCTTCAGAAAAAATTTGGACTAAAAGGCGGCGTAATCCTTTTGGGCTGTGTGTGGGCTGTATGGCATCTGCCAATAGACTTCTTCTATTACACTACGCCGGATATGGGGCTGGCGGCTCTGGCAAGCCAGTTTGTTACCTGTATTTCACTGGGGATTTTTATGGCATATACTTATATGAAAACCCAGAATATCTGGGTTCCGATAATTATTCATTTTCTGAATAATAATATGGTGGTAGTTTTTTCAGGAACGTACTCTGCGGATGTACTTCAGAATCAGCAAATCCACTGGGGAGATATTCCTGTTGCACTGGTAATGAATCTGCTGATCTTTGGATGGGTGATCTTTCTGAAGCCATTTAAGACCAGCTAGTTATAGTCAATACCTAAAAGACAAAAAATAGATATTTTTCTTTTATGTTTTGAAACCTAAAAATGAGTAACTTTAACAAACGTAAATCACTTGGATTTTCGTCAAGAAGCTCCTATGGTTTTATATAGCTGCATCTTTATGCAGCTGCTAAAGCAGGTCTTTGATACTGCTTACAGTGTTCTTCTGGTGACCGAAGCTCAAATGCCTTTTCATCACGAAGAACAGCAAATACGATGTTGCAGACTTTATGCATTACAGCACCGATTGCAACCATCTTAGGCTTTTGTCCAGACTTTAATTCGTAATACTTACGGAGGTATGGATTGATGCCCTCTCCATTACGTTTTGTACGAATGGAGGCGAGTGCTACTGCAAAGATAGCACGGCGCGCGATTCTGGAGCCACGTTTGCTCATATGTAACTGAGTGCCAACGAATTTTCCAGATTCATTTACTTCAGGATCTAATCCGAAGTAAGCAAAAAGTTGTTTTGGATTACGGAATGCTGAGAAATCACCTATTTCGCACATGATTGTTACAGCAGTCAGAAAGCCAACACCTGGGATTGTATTTAAAAGTTTAATCTGCTGAATAAACTTCTCGTTTTTATTGAATGTAATCAGCTGCCTAATACGATTCAGTATGGAATCCAAAGCAGAATCAAGCTTTTCAACAAGGTCCAAAGTTAAAAAGATATTGAAGTAGATACTGTCTATTTGACATCCAAATGTCTTTGCAGCATTAGCTGCAGCACAGAGTTTCTCATATCTTTCAGAAGCTTTGGCAAGACCTTTTCGTGAAGCTTTTGATATTTTTTCAATCATGGTCTTCTTATGACCACGAAGTATCTTGTCTGGAGTACCGTACTGGCGAAGAATCATTGTTGAGGTCTTGCCGGTAACATCACAGAAAACGTCAAGATACTGAGGAAACACGGTATGCAGGTCTCCTTTAAGTTTATTGATATGAGCAGAACGCTCATCAGTTAAATCGTAATACTTACGGGTAAGGCTACGCAGTTCAAGAACCAGCTTTGCTGGGAACTGGGAAACAGGAATATCTTTTGATAATCCTAGTATAATCCACGCAAATTAGAAGCCTGTTTCAAATTAGCATTTTATGCTAATTCTGGATAGACTTTCTCTTTCGTGAAATTGGTTTTGGTGCTTTTTTGTTTTTGTTTTCTGCTGAAGCAGCTTTTGCATTTACAACCTCATACACTATGGAATCAATATCTTCTTGAGAAAGATCGATGGTATCCATTTTATATGTCCATTTGTAGGGCACAGGTTCTTTGTTGATTTCATCAAAGTATCTGTAGATTCTATCTTCGAGTTCTTTCTTGCTTTCCACACGGATTCCACCCAGCATCTGCTTTGTCATTTTACTGAAAAAACCTTCAATCATGTTTAACCAGGAACCATGTTTGGGTGTAAATACAAACTCAAAACGTCCAGAAACCGTATTCAGATATTCCTGGGTTTCTTTGGAGGTATGTGCAGAGTGATTATCCAGAATAATCCGAATCATATCGCCCTTTGGATATTTTTCATCAAGTTTCTTTAGAAAAGTCACAAAGTCAGAACTTTTATGAGTTTCACTTACTAATGGAATTGCTTCTCCTGAGAGCAAATCAATCGCTGCAAGCAGGGAGAGGGTTCCCAGCCTGACATACTCATAATCTCGCTGATAGCCATTGCTTTTATCTGTATTCGGAATCGGTGGACGGTCTTCACCTGTGGTAGCAATTGCCTGAATTCCTGGCTTTTCATCATAAGACAGGGTATGTACGGCATCTTTCTCAAAGGGAATCAGTTTTCCATCCTTGTCAAACTGCATTTCAATCTGCTTGTAGATAACAAGGACATCATGCATTTTTGCATCAAACTCAGGATCCCGTCTTTCGCAGTAATAGGACACCTGAAACGGTTTGATCCTTGCATTGCTCAGAATTTTCCGAAGCGTTGTTTCAGCTACTGTTGCCATACGAGGATGTCCTTCCGTTTCTGCTATAGAGTTGATGAATTTCCTGAAACTCATGGGATACCAGAATTCAGCAGAATAGCCGTAATCCTTCGGTTTTTGGCAGGCTTTACTGATTACCCAGGTGATATCGTCATCGGTGATTTCCGCTTTTCTTCCACGGCCTTTGTTATCACGTAAAGAAGCTTCAACACCGTTCTCTTTAAATTTGTTAAGACAACGTTTTACCACACTGATTCCAATATCCAGTTTGTCAGCAATTGCTTTGTTAGATGCACCCTCAGATTTGAGCAGAAGGATCCTAGCACGTTGATAAACGCGAATTTCCAAAGTGCTCTGAGTCAGCAGTTTATTTAAGTAAGATTTATCATCATCTGTTAAAGAAATAGTTTTAATTGTATTAGGCATAATTGGCACCTCCGATGGTTCAATTATACCATAATAGGAATGTGAATTAAAATAGTTTGTTATTTAAAGTGGATTATACTAGTCGATAACCTTCCGGCTTTCTACTTCTTATTGAAATTTCGTATTGTTGAGAGAAAATGTCCCGGTGCAAGGAACGCTTTCTGATTTGAAAAGCCTAATATCCGCCCTTGCTGTTGCGTGAGCAGTGCATTGACAAGGAGCGTTCCGAAGACACTTTGCCCAACTTGTTAAGGAACGTAAACAGGAGTGCCTCTGCACGAGTGTTTCCACGTTCCTGTTACAAGTTGTCAACGGGCTGAGGTAAAGCGGGTCCTGCACTGCGATGCAACAACAAGTGTGGATATGGACGCTCTTCTGTCAGAAACACTTCCTGCTGTCGCGATATTTTCACCCCAACAAATACAAATTTTATACTTATTTCATACAAACTTTAAACTCTTTTAATTGATTTTTTTCTTACACTATCTTATACTCATCTCACATCAAAATCTCAGACAGATCCAATTCCCATTTTCTACGTCTGATGTCCAGTATGGAGAGCATTTCATATTTCAAGACCATTTCGGTCAGAGATTTTCATTTTGATGATAACGATTATATTTTTATTAAGGAGGACTTGCCTATGGGACAAGCAGATGTAAATGTTAATCTTTGGCTTAAGGATACGAAACGGTTCGCAGATCTGTTCAACGCCATTTTATTTCAGGGAAAAGCCGTAATCCTGCCGGAGAACCTTTACCCCAGCCCGGAGACAACCGCAGTCAGTCTTCAGGACGCTCAGGGGAAAAATGTTGTAAAAAAGCAATACCGTGATATCATCATGAACTGGCAGGATCAGGCTGTGCTGATGCTGCTGGCGGTGGAATCACAGACTGCCATTCATTACGCTGCACCGTTGAAAGTAATGCTCTATGACAGCATGGAATACGCAGAACAGGTGCGGGTCAAATGGAAAGAACGTCCGCCCCGTCTTTCTTCGGCTGAATTTCTTTCCCGGTTTCAAAAGAATGATAAACTCATCCCGGTGATTACTTTGATCTTCTATTATGGGACAGAGGAGTGGGATGGACCTTTGGAACTGCATCAGATGTTCGATCTTGGGACAGAAAAGAAGCATGCGGAACTGATGAAAAAGTATCTTCCCAATTATCACATTAACCTCGTCGATGTCAGAAGACTGAAAAATTTAGAATCTTTTCAAAGTGATTTACAAATCATCTTCGGTATGCTACAATGTAGTCAGGATAAATACGCATTGCGTACATATGTGGCAAATCATAAAGACTATTTCCAAAAGCTGGATCTGGAGACTTATCATGCACTTGGAGCATTCTTAAATTCCCGGCAGCTTATGGAGATAAACGTAGAAAAGAACGAAAGGGAGGAACTGGATATGTGTAAAGCACTGGAAGATATTTATAATGATGGCGTTCAGGATGGTATGGAACGGGGAGAAGCAGCCCATAAAAAAGATGTCGCCTTTCAAATGCAAAAACTTGGTTATTCTTTAGATGCGATTGCAGCAGTACTGAGAGAACCTGTTGATGGAATTAGCAGGATACTGGCTGTAGTTGGATAAATTTTATGTTTGTTGGGGGAAAATATCCCAACAAACACGAAATTTCAATAAGAAATAAAGAGCCGGAAGGCTATCAACTAAGATGAATGATTAGTCAAATATCTTAGTCAATAGCCCTCCGGCTTTTTCTATTCTTTTTAAATTTGCATTGTTGGGTGGATACGCTGTGGAGCTAAAAAACTTCTTATCGAGATGGTCAGCGGAAAGCAGGGTGTTCCTGAGCAGGTGCA
>UQPQ01000067.1 GCA_900542985.1 uncultured Bacteroides sp. | reverse complement strand
CCAACTACCTTTGCTGCGATCAAGCCCTGGAGGATTCATCAGGAGCTGGCCGTATGGGACTTACCCATGTTTCAACCGTTCTTCATCATCGATGTTTCTCGATTGCGGGTGCAAAGGTAGGAAGATTTTTTGAATCTGCAATACTTTGACAAAAAAAACTGCAGAAAAAGATAATTTTTTATCATTCTGAAGGATGATTACCGTCTCCTGATGCCATAAAACTCCCCAATATGCAGGGTTATAATATAAAACTAAAGAAATGAAAAGATGGTCTGATTGTGAAGCAGTGGCAAGAATTTGAATGCAAATACGATTTTTATCTTCTTTTATTACGATGCATAACAGTAAAAAGCGTAATTTTGCGAAAATAACTAATTGTGTATTGAAAGAATGACTAACAACCAACCCACTACTCTGCAAGAACATGCCATGCGTTTTGGAACCGTAATGGGAATATATTGGATTTTCAAATTCATTTTCCTTCCCATGGGCTTCAAAATTCCTTTTCTGCATCTATTGTTCGTTTTGCTCACCCTTTTGGTTCCTGTATTAGGATATATCTATGCACGTAAATACCGCATGAAATATTGCGACAATGAAATCAGTTTTCTGCGTGCATTTTCATTCACTTTACTGATGTATATGTTTGCTTCACTGCTCACTGCGGTAGCACATTATGTATATTTCCGTTTTTTTGACCAAGGTTTCATCATTGAAACTTATCGCACTCAGTTGGAATCAATACAGTCGGCAGGAATACAAGGGTTATCCGACAGCATCGAACCATTGATGCAAACTATCGATGCCATCGCTGCATTGACTCCTATCCAGTTGACAGCTCAACTTATTTCACAAAATATTTTTTATGGAACCATACTTGCTTTATTTACCGCTCTACTGGTAATGAAGCAGAAAAAATAATATCATAAACTATGGATATATCTGTTGTAGTACCTTTATATAATGAAGAAGAATCCTTGCCGGAACTGTATGCATGGATTGAACGTGTGATGAATGCCAACGGCTTCAGCTACGAAGTCATTTTTGTAAACGATGGAAGTACAGACCATTCATGGCAAGTCATCGAAGAGCTCAGCAGCAAACACGACTGTGTAAGAGGTATTAAATTCCGCCGTAATTACGGTAAATCACCGGCTTTGTTCTGTGGCTTTGAACGGGCACAGGGAGATGTTGTCATCACCATGGATGCCGATTTACAGGATAGTCCGGATGAAATTCCCGAACTATACAGAATGATTACCCAAGACGGATACGACCTGGTTTCGGGATGGAAACAAAAACGATACGATCCGCTTTCAAAAACCATTCCTACCAAGTTATTCAATGCTACGGCACGTGCCGTATCGGGCATTCATAATCTGCACGACTTCAACTGCGGACTGAAAGCCTATCGGCGTGAGGTGATCAAGAACATCGAAGTATACGGAGAGATGCATCGCTATATCCCTTATCTGGCAAAAAATGCCGGATTCAGCAAAATCGGTGAAAAGGTGGTACACCATCAGGCACGTAAATACGGAAAGACGAAATTCGGCCTGAACCGTTTTGTAAACGGATACTTAGACCTGCTTACTCTTTGGTTCTTGTCTAAGTTCGGAGTGAAGCCCATGCACATCTTCGGCTTTTTAGGTTCCATCATGTTCATTCTGGGATTCATTGCAGTAGGAGTAGTAGGAGCAGCCAAACTATATGATATGTATTGTGGCAATCCTTATCGTCTGGTTACGGAAAATCCTTATTTCTACCTGGCACTCACTACCATGATAATCGGGACCCAACTATTTTTGGCAGGATTCATTGGAGAACTGATAGCTCGCAATGCTCCGGAGAGAAACAATTATAAAATTGAAAAAGAACTGTAATCTACATGAAAAAGCTACCGTTCCTTTTATTCATCCTGTGGATAGCAGTCCTTTTCTTCCCTGCTTGCGAAGTAGAGAACTGCCCTCCCAACACGATGTCTTACATAAAGTTTTCTTTCGTCAACCAGCACGGCAAAGCCGTTCAATTGATTGATACGACAAGCATCATCGGTATGATTCATGCCGATGTAACGGTATACGATACATTGGACGACGGGACTATTAAAGAAGAAGTGGTATACGACTCGCTGATACACGACACATTAATCAACCGGGAAGTGGGGGCCAGCGGATTTGAAGTGCCTTTAAGCTATAGCGATAAGACTTCTTTTATACTTGCTTACCTGCATGCCAAACCCGATACGATTCATATCTCTCACCGCAATATACCTTATGTAACGAATTTGGACTGTGGCACCATGATGTTCTACGAGATACAGCAAGCAACATCTACCCGCCATCAGCTCGATTCTATACAAATTATCAACCCGAACATAGATAACAATGAAAAAGAAAATATCAAGATATATTTCACTGTTACTGATACTGAATAGTATGCTTCTGCTGCCCTCTTACGCATGGGGACAAAAGAAAAGTAAGGAAGAACTGAAAGCCGACTACAAGGCTTCACCTTTTTATCAGGGAAGTTCTATCGGTATCGAAGTAGCCGGGTTGGCCAATCACTTGATAGGCGGCGATATCTTAAGTAGCGAAATTATCCTGCAAAGTAATCTGAAGAACCGCTTCTTCCCAACTGTGGAAATTGGCTATGGCGAAACCGATGTAATTCACGATACAAATGATATGCATTACAAAACATCTGCTCCTTTCTTCCGTATCGGTATGGATTATAACGCTTTTTATCTGAAGCCCTATTTGCCGGGATATTTATATGCCGGTCTGCGTTATGGAATGACATCCTTCACCTACGACATAAACGGTCCAACCATGAACGACCCCAATTACGGAGGAGTAATCCAGATTCCTTATGAATTTAAGGGAAACAAAAGCAATGCAAGCTGGATAGAAACTGTTGTAGGAATAAAAGTAAAGATTTACAAGGGATTTTGTATGGGATGGGCTGTGCGATATAAAAGACGTATCAATGTAGCCAATGCCGAAAATTCTGAACCTTGGTACATTCCAGGCTTCGGAAAAAATGCAAGCAGCAGTTTTAATTTAACCTATAACTTAATATATAACTTGCCATTTTAATCATGAGTATATTAGAAATCTGGCTACTTGCTATCAGCTTAGCCATCGACTGTTTTACTGTATCTGTAACAAGCGGTATTATCTTACACCGGATACAGTGGGGAAATACTTTAAAAATGGCATTTTTCTTTGGATTGTTCCAAGCCTTAATGCCTCTGTTAGGATGGTTTGGAGCCAGCCGTTTCAACCATTTAATCGAAGCCTACGACCACTGGATTGCATTTGGTCTGCTTTGTTTCCTTGGAGTACGGATGATTCGGGCACATTTCCAGTCGGAGGAGACTTGTTGTTTCGATCCTACACGCTTGCGAGTAATCCTTACACTGGCTATTGCAACTAGTATTGATGCTCTTGCTGTCGGTATTTCATTCGCCTTTACCGGATTCAACACCATTCAAAGTCTGTCAGCCCCATTATTTATTATCGGACTGGCTTCTTTTCTTCTTTCCATTGTCGGAAATTTAATTGGTGTATTTTTCGGAAAACGATTCCATCTGCGAGTAGAAATATTCGGTGGACTTGTACTGATAGGTATCGGTGTGAAAATATTAATTGAACATCTTTTTTAAAACATAGAAAATCAGACTCATGACAAACAAACAACTCAAATGGCAGCTTCCTTTTCTTATTCTGCTGATTGTAGGAACTGTACTTATCTTAAAAAAACAGGTACCTTATCAGATTGATCAAGGAATCGTATTTGGAACAATGTACAAGATTACCTATCAGTCGAAAGAGAACCTGAAAATGGAAATTGAAAGTGAACTTCAGAAAGTAGACAATTCACTGTCTCCATTCAATAAGAAGTCAGTTATCACTCATATCAACCACAACGAAGACTATAGCACAGACAGCATGTTCACTCATGTATTCCGTCTGGCTAAAACGATTTCCAAAGAGACTCATGGTGCATTCGACATCACTGTAGCTCCTTTAGTCAATGCCTGGGGATTCGGATTCAAGAATGCAAGCCACGTAGACAGCCTGACTATCGACAGCATCCGTCAGTTTATCGGCTTTGAAAAAGTAGACTTGGTTGACGGAAAAGTTGTAAAGAAAGATCCACGTATTATGCTCGACTGCAGTGCGATTGCCAAAGGATATGGAGTGGACTGTGTGGCCAGATTACTTGAAAGCAAAGGTATCAAAAACTACATGATCGACATTGGTGGTGAACTGGTGGTAAAAGGGAAGAATGCCCAACAGGAATCATGGCGCATTGGTATCAACAAACCGATAGATGATTCGCTTTCCGTTAATCAGGAATTGCAAACCATTATTGAAATCAATCAGGGAGGAATGGCTACTTCGGGTAACTATCGTAACTTTTACTACAAAGACGGAAAGAAATATGCACATACCATCGACCCTCGCACAGGTTATCCGGTACAGCATAATATACTTTCCTCTACCGTCATAGCCAAAGATTGTGCTACTGCCGATGCCTATGCCACTTCATTCATGGTATTGGGACTCGATTCAGCCAAAGCAATCTGTAATGCTCATCCTGAATTGGATGCCTATTTCATTTATGCAAAAGAAAATGGAAATACCGGTATCTATTTCACAGAAGGCATGAAGCAATATCTTCGTAATTAAATTCAGAAAAATCAGACTGTAGACAATATTGCTATATAATATAAAGTATCGACATATTTTTATCAATATCAAATTTAAAACCTCTATTATCCATGAAAAAAAACTTTTTAGCAACCCTGTGCATTGGTGCTTCATTAGGACTGCTGACTGCTTGTGGTAGTGCAACTGGTGAGGTAAAACCTTACAACGAGGGAATCAACATCATCCCAATGCCTCAGTCTTTAGTACAGCAAGACGGATTCTTCAAACTGTCTTCAGGAACAAAATTCGGTGTTACTTCACCTGAGGCTAAAACCATTGCCGAATTCTTTGCTGCAAAAATGAGTCAGTCTACTGGCTATCAGATTACTGTAGCTGAACAAGGTAACATCACATTGACTCTTAATCCGGAGCTGGAAGTGAATAATGAAGGCTACACACTGGATGTCACTTCAAATTCAGTACAGATTGCTGCTAAAACAGCTCAAGGCCTGTTCTACGGAATGCAGAGTTTCATGCAATTACTTCCCGCAGAAATTGAAAGTGCTGAAAAGGTAGAAGGAATTGAGTGGAGAGCACAAGCTGTCAGCATCAAAGACGAACCCCGTTTTGAGTACCGTGGTATGATGCTTGATCCTTGCCGTCACTTTGTCAGTGTAGAACATATCAAAAAATACATTGATGTATTGTCTTTATTCAAAATCAACCGTATGCACTGGCATCTGACCGATGACCAGGGATGGCGTATTGAAATCAAGAAATACCCCAAACTCACAGAAATAGGTTCTAAGCGTATAGATGGAGAAGGTACTGAATACGGCGGCTATTATACACAAGAAGAAATAAAAGAAGTTGTAAAATATGCAGCAGACCGCTTTATCACAGTTGTTCCCGAGCTGGAAATGCCAGGACACGGCATGGCTGCTATTGCTGCTTATCCTGAACTCTCTTGTAAAGGCGAAAAAGGAAATCCACGTATCATTTGGGGAGTAGAAGATGTTGTATTCTGCCCGGGTAAAGAAAGTACATTCCAGTTCTTGCAAGACGTTATCGATGAAATGGTACCTCTTTTCCCAAGCGAATATTTCCACATCGGTGGTGACGAATGTCCTAAAGCTAATTGGAAAACTTGTCCTGCCTGCCAGAAACGTATTGCCACAGAAGGTCTGAAAGCTGACAAAGGTCACACTGCAGAAGAAAGATTGCAAAGCTACGTAATCCGCCGCATTGAGAAATATCTTGAAACCAAAGGAAAGAAGCTTATCGGTTGGGATGAAATCCTGGAAGGTGGTCTGGCTCCTTCGGCAACTGTAATGTCATGGAGAGGTGAGGAAGGCGGTATTGCTGCTGCACTGACAAACCACACTGTGATTATGACACCGGGTGGAAACGGTATGTATCTCGACCACTATCAAGGTGATTCAAAGATTGAACCGGTAACTATCGGTGGATACAGCACTTTGGAAAAAACTTACAGCTATAATCCAATGCCCGACACATTGGTTGCAATGGGAAAAGAAGAGTTTATTCTGGGTGTACAGGGAAATGTATGGTCTGAATACATTTACAGTGATGCAAAACGTGACTATATGACCTTCCCGCGTATTCTGGCTATTGCAGAAATCGGATGGACACCAGTAGACCGTAAAGACTTCAGTGATTTCTCACGCCGCATCAACAATGCTTGTGTACGCTTAGACCAATACGGTATCAATTACCATATTCCAATGCCGGAACAGCCGAATGGTTCTTGCAACACTGTAGCTTTCGTTGACAGCACATCTTTGGAATTTACAACGACTCGCCCAATGCAAATGGTCTACACACTCGACGGTAGTGAACCTACTGCACAGTCTACTGTATACACGGGTCCTATCTCTATCAGTGAAACAACTACACTGAAGATTGCTTCCGTAATGCCTTCTGGAAAGATGAGTACTGTACGTACTATTCAGGTAGAAAAACAAGCATTGGCTCCAGCTAAAGAAGTTGCCAAGACAGCTCCCGGACTGAACATGCAGATCTTCGACGGTATGTTCCTGAACATGCAGGATTTCGAAAAAGCAAACCTTCAGCCAAAAGCTACTAAAGTCATCAAGAAAACCCGTGAACTCACCAGTCAGGTACCGGCTCCGGAATCAATGCGTGGAGTAAAACAGTATGCAGCTATCGCTACCGGATACGTCAATATCCCTGAAGACGGTGTATACTATCTGTCATCTGACTTGGAAGAAGTATGGATTGACGGTAAGCTGATGATCAGCAACGGTGGTGAAACAAAACGTTTCTCTCGTCACGATACATCCATGGCACTGGCCAAAGGATTGCATGAAATTAAAGCTGTATTCCTGGGACATATAGTTGGAGGATGGCCTTCCAACTGGAATGACGGAAGCATCAGCCTGCGCAAAGCTGACCAAAAAGAATTCAAAGCTATCAGCGAAGACATGCTCTGCCACTAATTTTTGCCGGCTTATGCCGCAAATCAGATAAGAAAGAGAAACTTGGAAAGCCTTTTCCAAGTTTCTCTTTCTCTTTTATACCTATTTATCCGAATTTTATTACTTTTGGGCACTATTCATTGGCATTAAATCAAAAACAACAAATAAAAAACACATGAAAGAAGAAATTGAAAAACAAGCGGGTCTTCCAGACAATGCGTTCCGCCCGCTCAAACCGGGAGAAAAATATCATCCGTTGATGTCTCCCGAAAAAAATTATCCGGAAGTCAATCTGTGGTCTGTTCTATGGGGTATTCTGATGGCAATTCTGTTTTCAGCTGCCGCAGCCTATTTAGGTTTGAAAGTAGGGCAAGTATTCGAAGCAGCCATTCCCATTGCCATTATCGCCGT
>UQPQ01000066.1 GCA_900542985.1 uncultured Bacteroides sp. | reverse complement strand
GACTCATAAATCTACCCTTAATCGTGTATTGGATGATAGTTGCGGATTTTAGGAACAATTTAACAGATTTAACAGTTTTCAGCCCTTATAAAATGGTTTGCTTTGTAACATTCCATTGTCACAATCCGGAAAAGAATCCCTCAATAACGAATTTTATTTTACACGGTACCCCGAAAAGACTGCTAAATTTCTTACCTTTGCCTGCAAGTAAGAAGCGCTCCGAATGGAAACCTCTACTTACAAACTCAATAACTAAAACTTAATTCTTATGGCAAGATTTAAACGCATTCTGTTAAAACTCAGCGGCGAAAGCCTTATGGGTGAGAAAAAATACGGTATCGATGAAAAACGTCTGGGAGAATATGCCCAGCAGATTAAAGAGATACACGAAATGGGAGTACAGATTGGTATCGTAATCGGTGGAGGAAACATTTTCCGCGGACTGAGTGGAGCCGGCAAAGGCTTCGACCGTGTGAAAGGAGACCAGATGGGTATGCTGGCTACAGTAATCAACAGTTTGGGACTGAGCTCTGCACTGGTAGCTGCCGGTGTAAAAGCACGTGTGCTGACTGCCATCCGTATGGAACCTATCGGAGAATTCTATACCAAATGGAAAGCCATCGAAGCCATGGAAAACGGTGAAGTAGTCATCATGTCTGCCGGTACAGGAAATCCGTTCTTTACCACCGACACAGGTTCTTCTTTGCGCGGTATCGAAATCGAAGCCGACGTTATGCTGAAAGGTACACGCGTAGACGGTATCTATACTGCCGACCCTGAAAAAGATCCGACTGCTACCAAATTCGACGAAATCACTTACGATGAAGTACTGGCTCGTGGCTTGAAAGTAATGGACCTGACTGCAACTTGCATGTGTAAGGAAAACAACCTGCCGATTATCGTATTCGATATGGATACAGTAGGAAACCTGAAGAAAGTAATGTCTGGCGAAAACATCGGTACGCTGGTACATAACTGATTCTTTCTTCCGAAAAAAGAAAGACAGTTTGTCTTAAAATATACAAGATAGGAGTTAAAGCGGATACTTTGTTACAGTGATGCTTCAACTCCTACTTTTCTCTTATTACTTTACCCTCATTCTAAACTTGCTTAATTACATCAGAACCCGTACATGATAGTTTGCATAGCCGAAAAGCCCAGTGTGGCACGCGATATCGCCGAAGTGCTCGGCGCCAGAAACCGGAAAGAAGGATACATAGAAGGAAACGGATACCAGGTGACCTGGACATTCGGCCATCTGTGTACACTGAAAGAGCCCCACGAATATACCCCTTCATGGAAGTCGTGGAGCCTGGGAAGTCTGCCTATGATTCCGCCACGTTTCGGCATCAAACTGATTAATGATCCAGGTATCGAAAAACAGTTCCGCATCATCGAAGGACTGATGCAGCATGCAGATGAAATCATCAACTGCGGGGATGCCGGACAAGAGGGAGAGCTGATACAACGCTGGGTGATGCAGAAAGCGGGAGCCAAGTGCCCCGTCAAGCGCCTGTGGATTTCTTCGCTGACGGAAGAGGCAATCCGGGAAGGGTTTGCCAACCTGAAGGATCAGGCTGAATTTCAGCCGCTGTACGAAGCCGGACTGAGCCGTGCCATCGGCGACTGGACGCTGGGAATGAACGCCACCCGCCTGTATACACTGAAATACGGACAGAACAAGCAGGTTCTGTCTATCGGACGTGTGCAGACTCCTACACTGGCACTGATTGTGAAACGTCAGCAGGAAATAGAAAATTTCAAACCCGAACCTTACTGGGAACTGAAAACGGTATATCGTGAAACCACGTTCAGTGCGACCAAAGGTAAGTTTACCTCGAAAGAAGAGGGAGAAAAGTTTCTGGAAACCGTACGCCACTCCGACTTTACCGTAACGGATGTATCGGCAAAGAAAGGTACGGAAACACCTCCGCGTCTGTTCGACCTGACTTCGCTTCAGGTAGAATGCAACAAGAAATTCAGTTATTCGGCCGACATGACGCTGCAACTTATCCAGTCGCTCTACGAGAAGAAAGTGGCTACCTACCCGCGCGTAGATACTACCTTCCTCAGCGACGACATCTATCCCAAGTGTCCGAATATTCTGGCAGGACTGAAGGATTATGCAGCATATACCACACCGCTTGCAGGGAAAAAACTGTTGAAATCGAAGAAGGTATTCGACAATTCGAAGGTAACCGACCACCATGCCATCATTCCTACCGGTGTGCAGCCTCAAGGGTTGACCGATATGGAAAAACGGGTGTTCGACCTCATTGCACGCCGTTTTATTGCGGTGTTTTATCCCGACTGTAAATTTTCTACGACCACCGTACTGGGAGAAGTGGAAAAGGTGGAGTTTAAGGTAACGGGAAAGCAGATTGTAGAACCGGGATGGCGTGTGATTTTCAACAAGGAACAGCAGGAAGAGCCGAAAGAAGGAGACGAAGAACGCGTATTGCCGCTGTTTACAGTAGGCGAAAGTGGTCCGCACGTCCCCGATTTAAACGAGAAATGGACTCAGCCACCCAAACCTTATACCGAAGCTACTCTGCTGAGAGCCATGGAAACAGCCGGAAAACTGGTAGACAATGACGAACTGCGTGATGCACTGAAGGAAAACGGTATCGGACGTCCTTCTACACGTGCTGCCATCATCGAAACCTTGTTCAAGCGACACTACATACGGAAGGAACGGAAGAATCTGGTAGCCACACCTACCGGAGTAGAACTGATTCAGCTGATTCACGAAGAGTTGCTGAAATCGGCAGAGCTGACCGGTCTTTGGGAAAAGAAACTGCGCGAAATAGAACGACGCAGCTACGATGCCGGTACATTCCTGGCCGAACTGAAACAGATGGTGACGGAGATAGTAAATAGTGTATTGAGCGACAATACCAACCGGCGGATTACAGTGATGCCGGAGGAACCGAAAGAGGCTCCCAAAAAGACAAGCAGCCGGAAAAAGGAAAGCAGCGGCGAAGAGCCTAAACCGAAACGTACCCGCTCTACTGCCAAAAAGACAAAAGCCGAAACAGCTCCTACCCTCCCCGAAGGCGATGCCATTGTAGGTACAGTGTGTCCGCTGTGTGGAAAAGGTACGATACTGAAAGGGAAAACGGCTTATGGCTGCTCGGAGTGGAAAAACGGATGCACATTCCGAAAAAGCTTCGATGCGTAATCAACACAAATCAATCCTGAAATGTGGATTTACGCTATTAGTATCGAAGGCCAACGGTATTAATAGCGTGAGCTCACGATACTAATACCGTGAGCTCACACTATCAGTCGTGTCAATCCGAGGTTATTTTACCTTAAAGGTACTTCTCATCGAAATCAGTGCTTCGGGGTTCGGATTCACTTCTTTTCGGGTACAATAATCAAATTCAGCAGATTTTTCTCCGGAGAAAGAGTTCCATTTCAATTTCAGTTTCACGGTTTCTCCGTTCGTATCGGGCAGTCCGTCCAGTTTGAAGGCAACCAGCGCATCACCTACCATCCCATAAGTATCTCCGTAGGCATTGTGTCTGAACTCAACTTCATACTGACTGTCCGGATTATTGGTACGGAGCAAGTTGACATAATGCGGCTGGGAAGAATTTCCCCAACGTGTACGGAAGCGCAAGGTCAGATAACCGTCTTCTGCTATCGTTACCCAGTCGTTTACTATTTCTACCGGGTCGTTACCATAAACCTCGTCGTTCTCCTCACCCAAGTCGGCAGCAATCGGTTTGGTCAGAATACTGTCTATCCAGTTTATCTGCACCGCCTTGGTATATTTCCCGCTTGCCTGGTCTACCTCCTCATAATTTACCAGCGCACGTACTTCCTTTCCGTCGTAAGGAGAAGAAGCCATGTTTACAGGCAACAAGGTAGTTTCCTCGTCCAGTTGCAGGAAAAAAGTCTCGTCGGCATCGGTTTTTGCCGTAACAAGTGCATTGGGCACTCTGACGTAATATCTATTGTCGTCGTCATCCTGACACGACTGTATTCCCATACTTCCGGCCACCACCAGCACGGCCATCAATCCTTTCTGCAATAGCGAATATACTTTCATCACATTATTCTTTTAAGAGTTAAACTTATCTTCTGTTCTTCACTTAGAAAATGAAAACCCTCAAGAAAGCCTGCATTTTTAAATGTTAAATATCAATAAGATAACGTGAGGTCAACATAAAATAAACAGCGCCATAAAGTTTTATCTTACAAGATTACAGTAGAAGTAATATAAAAAATAAGATTGTCCATGTTTTCCTGAAAAGATTCTATTTTTTACATCTCTTTTACTCCCTACTTTTGTCCTGTTAAAATTAATTATCTAACTACATGAAAATGTATAATAAGCGATTTGTTTATTTTGAATCTTATTTATAGTATCATGAAAAATTTATTCGTTCTATTAAGCTGCATTTGCTGTTTTTCGTGCAAGCCCTCTATACAGCAGATAGATTTAAGCGGTACGTGGGAGTTTACTACAGACACATCACAATGGAACCAGTCACTTATCCTGCCGGGAAGTGTTACTTCCAATCGTCTGGGAGAGGATATTTCAATGTCTACTCCATGGACCGGCACCATTGTCGATTCGTCTTTTTTCTTTGCCGACAAATATGCAGAATACCGTACAACCGAAAATTTCAAAGTTCCTTTTTGGTTGCAACCTGAAAAATATTTCCGGGGAGAAGCCTGGTACAAAAAAACGGTAGAAATACCACAAAACTGGGATAAATACGATGTCATGCTTACACTTGAGCGTTGTCACTGGGATACAGAACTGTGGATAGACGGAAGCTATGCAGGAAGTGGCCACAGCTTAGGTACCCCACATCGTTATTTGCTCACCCAATGGCTTACTCCCGGCAAACATGAACTTTTGCTCAAAGTAGACAATAGCTTAAAGACCGTAAATCCGGGTATCAACTCTCATAGTGTTACCGATCATACTCAAGGCAACTGGAATGGGGTGATTGGAAAAATTGCATTGGAAGCACTGCCACAAATACGGATAAACCATTTGGATATTTTCCCCGACATAGACCATAAGAAGGTAAAGGTGGAACTGGAAGCTCTCAATTCTACCAGCACAGCACAAGAAGTTACATTTAAAATGGAAGTAGGCGGACGAGCATTCGAAAAGAGCCAAACTCTTCCTACAGGAACATCTCCCGTATATGCAGAAATAGAAATGGGAGACAGTATTTTGCTTTGGGACGAATTCCACCCCCATTTATACCAACTGAATGTGCATCTTTCCGGAACAGACGGAAAAGAACTGAGCCACTGTTCGGAACAATTTGGTATGCGCAAACTGGAAGTTGTCCAAAATCATATTCTGATAAACGGACGGAAAGTATTTTTCCGTGGCATGCTCGACTGTGCCGCTTTCCCCCTTACAGGTTATCCCTCCATGGACAAAGAGTATTGGGTGAAAATGTTTACCAATTGTCGGAACCATGGTTTGAATCATGTACGATTCCACTCCTGGTGTCCGCCGGAAATAGCCTTTCAAGTAGCCGACGAAATGGGATTCTATCTGCAAATAGAATGTTCTTCATGGGCTAATCAGGGAATAACAATAGGCGACGGAACTTCTTTGGATCAGTTCATACGGGATGAAAGCGAACGTATGGTACGTGAATACGGAAACCACCCCTCTTTCTGTATGATGTTATACGGAAACGAACCGTCTGGAGAAAAAAGCACTCCCTATCTGGCAGATTTTGTGACTCATTGGAAAGAAAAAGATACACGCCGTTTGTATTCTACTGCTGCAGGCTGGCCTAATTTACCGATAAACGATTTCTTAAACGACCCTACTCCACGTATACAAGGATGGGGACAAGGACTTACAAGTATTATCAATGCCGAAGCTCCCCGTACCAACTACGATTGGAGCAATTACGTACAACAGTTCAACCAGCCTGTAATCAGCCACGAAATAGGACAATGGTGTGTCTACCCCGATTTCAAGGAAATAAGCAAATATACCGGACTGATGAAGGCTCATAACTTTGAAATATTCCGTGATGATCTGAAAAAGAACGGAATGATTCATTTGGCTGACAGTTTTCTATTGGCTTCGGGTAAATTACAGGCTCTTTGCTACAAAGCAGACATCGAAGCTGCTCTTCGCACACCCGATTTTGGAGGATTCCAGCTCTTAGGATTGTACGATTTCCCTGGACAAGGTACTGCACTGGTAGGAGTTCTGAATGTTTTCGGAGAAGAAAAAGGATATATTTCTCCCGAAGAATACCGTCAATTCTGCAATACCACTGTGCCTCTTGCACGATTGCCCAAACTGATTTATACGAACAATGAAAGCCTGACTGCTTCCGTCGAAGTGGCTCATTTTGGCGATAAGCAGTTATCAAATCCAAAATTAGGATGGATACTATCCACAGACGATGGAAAAACAATAGGTAAAGGACAATGGAATGCAAATCAGATTTCTATAGGAAACAATATTCCATTAGGCAATATAAACTTCCCTCTGTCAGGAATTACAGAGCCCAAACAATTGTCTCTAAAGGTATATGTGAATGATTTTGAAAACGAATGGCACATTTGGGTATATCCCTCTACTCCCCGAAACCAGTATGCAGACAATGACATCTTAGTAACAAACAGCTTAGACAACAAGGCAAAAGAAGTATTGGAAAAAGGAGGCAAAGTACTTTTATCATTGCCTAAAGGCAAACTGCGTGCTGATATGGGAGGAGACATTCAAATAGGATTCTCCAGCATATTCTGGAATACAGCCTGGACATTGGGACAAGCGCCTCATACGTTAGGTATTTTATGTAACCCACATCATCCGGCGCTTTCACAGTTTCCTACAAATTACTACAGCGATTACCAGTGGTGGGATGCAATGTCTTACTCCAATGCCATCGAAATGGATAAGCTTGCCAAAGGGGCTCAACCGATTGTACGTGTCATCGATGATTGGTTTACAAACCGCTCACTGGGACTGATAACCGAATTCAAGGTAGGTAAAGGAAAACTTGTGCTATCCGGTATAGACTTCTGGCAGAAAATGGATGAGCGTCCGGCTGCACGTCAGCTGCTTAATAGCCTGAAGGCCTATATGAGCAGTGAGCAATTCCATCCTGTACAAGAAATAAAAACAGAGGATTTACAACAACTTTATTAAAAAGGAAAAACAATAATATTAATCTTATCAACTTCCTTTCTACAGGAAATAATGGCCGGTTTCTCAGCTCTAACAATTTGTCTGAAACCGGCCATTTATTTTCAAAACTTCTCAAGAATAAATTTCGCCCTGCCATTACAAATAACATTTATTAACAGGAATATCAAGCAGTCACTTGCAAAAACTTACATTATATATACGAATTAGATAATGAAAGAATAATAGACTATTCATTTGATATCATGAGCAAAAGAAACAACACAGAAACTAAAATTAAGGTTAATTGACTAATAATACTTCTTCCATCGTATCTAATTGCACAAAAGTTTGAGAGAGAATATCTATCTTTGGATATTCTTTCTTAAACTTTTTAAACCTAAAATCCGCAACTATCATCCAATACACGATTAAGGGTAGATTTATGA
>UQPQ01000065.1 GCA_900542985.1 uncultured Bacteroides sp. | reverse complement strand
CTCAGGAACTTATAAATAAAGTTAAATTATAGTGTTGCGGAATTAAGGTTAAAATAGAAAGGAGATTGATATGAAGCAAATTATTGTTTTGTTATTGATGTGCTGTTCTGTGTTGTCTGTAAATGCACAGAAATGGTTCTATGATGACGGAGGCTCTGATATGAAGAGAAATCAATTGGGAATTGATTTGAGCGTTGGAAAAATGGCAGATGTTGATGGTAAAGTCGGTTTTACTGGAGGTGTCCGTTATCAGTATAATGTGCATCGTTATGTTGGAATTGATCTGATTGGAGTAAACTATGTAGGACAAACTGTAAATAATGAAGGTCTTGGTCCGAGTATTTTACAGGGATTGATTGGACTTCGTGCAAAAACGCCTTATTTTTATGAAGATTTTGCCGGATATTTGGGAGTGAGAATGGGATATGGTCATGACTTTTGGTTAGAAGAGGGAGGTTTGGCCATGGAGGTGAATGTAGGTATGCATATCTCTGAACATTTATTGGCTGGTTACGTTTTTAATATGCAGAAGGTGAATTTAGGAGATGGATTTTCCGGAAAATACAAGTTTCATGGTTTTAGAATGGGATTTGTTTTCTAAGGAAGATAATCATATTTAAAAATAGATTCCACACTTTTGGTAATATAAATTATTGTATTGTCAAAAGTGTGGAATCTGTTTTTTTATAGTTTGGCAAGGAATGATTCGGCCTGTACCAGTGTTTCTGGTTTTCCGATATCTATCAGATGGAGGTGTTCGCTCAGGTATCCTCCGATACGTGTATCTTGGCATGCTTGCAGGTAGAAATCCATGATGGAGAATTTACCCTGCCATCCTAGCTTCATATAGAGAGAAGGGGAGAATACATGGATTCCGCTGAAGGCATATTCATGGTGTTTGTCTGGATTCACTGTAAATCCTTCGGGTTTGGTTTGTCCTGTACTCTTGTTTACCCATCCGCAAAGATTTTTGTTCTCGTCGAAAAGCAGGTAGCGTGTAGTTTGTCGGCGGCTGGCAAGCAGGGTAGCCTGGTTGCCGCTGTGAAGATGATATTCGTACAATGCTTTCAGATCGGTATCCGAAAGGATGTCTACATTGTGTACCAGGAAGGGCTCTTCTCCGGTAAAGAAAGAAGAAGCCTTTAAAATTCCTCCCCCTGTATCGAGCAGGCAGTCGCGTTCGTCGCTGAGGTGAATAGTGAGACCAAAATTCTGGTTTGCCTGCAGGAAATCGATAATCTGTTCTCCAAAATGGTGGATGTTGATGACTATTTCCGTACATCCCGATGCTTTTAGCTTTAAAATGACGTGCTCCAGCATCGGTTTGCCTGCTACCGGCACCAAGGCTTTGGGCATGTGGTCGGTCAGGGGTTTGAGCCGGCTTCCAAGTCCGGCTGCAAAAATCATGGCTTTCATTATGGGAGGGGTTCTAAAAGTTGTCTAATTTGTTGTTCACGGTGAATCAGTTCAATTCGTATTCCGAATTTCCGGTGCAGGTGTTCGGCCACGTGTTGGGCAGAATATACCGACCGATGTTGTCCGCCTGTGCATCCAAAGCAGATGCTGAGGTGAGTGAAGCCTCGCTCCAGATAGCGATGAACATGTTGGTCGACCAATGCATCGACATGCTGCAGGAAGGTGGTGATTTCTCCGTCTTCTTCCAGAAAACGGATTACCGGTTCATCCAATCCTGTAAGCGACTTGTATTGCTCGTATCTGCCCGGATTGTGAACGGCACGGCAGTCGAATACATATCCTCCTCCGTTTCCACTCGGATCTTCGGGGATGCCTTTGCGATAAGAAAAGCTCATGACACGTACCGTAAGTTTCTGTTTATTCCGTTCGTAAGCAAACTGTTTGAGTTCGGTGAGATTCTTCAGTACTTCGCACAAGTATGGATATTCCTCGAAGCCTTCGGAAAGCAGTTGGCGGAGGTTTTCGATGGCATAAGGAATGCTTTGCAGAAAGTGAGGCTTCTGTTCGAAGTATCCTCTGAATCCGTAAGCTCCCAATACTTGCAAAGTGCGGAAGAGTACAAACTGGCGCAATTCGGCAAGGAAGGTTTCTTTTTCGATACTTATATAGTTTTGCAACGTATGGAAGTATTCTGTAATCAGTTCCTGGCGCAGTTCTTCCGGATATCTGGCTTTTGCCTGCCATAGGAAAGAGGCCACATCGTAGTAGAAAGGTCCTTTTCTCCCTCCCTGGAAATCGATAAAATAAGGCTGTCCGTTTTTTATCATTACATTGCGGCTTTGGAAGTCGCGGTACATGAAAGTAGAATATTCCTGTTTCAGAAGACGGTCGGCCAGGCGTTCGAAATCATCTTCAAGACGGTTTTCCTGAAAATCCACTTGTGTGGCTTTCAGAAAGCAGTATTTAAAGTAATTTAAATCCCATAGCACACTGCGGCGGTTGAATTCCGGTTGCGGATAGCAAATGCTGAAATCCATGTCCTGTGCTCCTTCAAACTGAAAACGGGGAAGCAGGCGAATGGTCTGTTTCAGTAGTTCTCTCTCTTCTGCTCCGAAGTTTCCGCTTTCTCTGCCTTGTGCAATTACATCGAACAGCAATGTATTTCCCAAATCGTCTTGGAGGTAGCAGTTTTCGTCTTCCGATACGGCATAAACACGAGGGACTGGAAGTCCTTTTTCTGCGAAATGGTGCGACATATAAAGAAAGGCATGGTTCTCTTCTACAGAAGTACCACATACTCCGATAAGGGTAGGATTACCCTGCAAGCGGAAATATTGGCGGTTGGAACCTGCTCCGGCCAGTGGTTCGATGCAATCTGGTTTATGTCCGGTATGTTGTAGATATAAATTTTCCAATAATGCGTAGTTCATGTGTATTTTTCTTTTTGACACAAAGATAGCGAAAGACGAGCGCAGTGCCAAAGCAAAAAGCTTGCTTTTGTGCTCAGGCAATGCCGAGTCGCCTCCTGTCTTATGAAAAGATAGCGAAAGACGAGCGCAGTGCCAAAGCAAAAGGCTTGCTTTTGTACTCAGGCAATGCCAAGACGCCTCCTGTCTTCAGAAAAAGATAGTGATTGCATATTTTCCTTTCGATTCGGGGCAATGATGCAGGTAGATTAAGGTTTCTCTACCTGCAAGGTTTGGCGGTTGACAGTGATACGTGCTATCCCTAGATCGTTCAGGGCGGTGACGACTTCGTGGAGCGAAACCTTACGCGGAAAGCGGAAATGAATGCGACGTTTGAGGAATGGGTCTGATTGTGCTATGATGCTGACGTTGTACCACGTACCGATATGCTTCATGACTTCTTCCAATGTCATATTGTCGTAATCGAAAAGTCCTTCGGTCCAACTACCTGCCTGTTTTAGGTCTACATTCGTTACTTTCAGGTGTTTATTTTCTTCCAAAACAGCCTGTTGTCCGGGATGAATATCAAGCTGTTTGTGTTTATGTCCGATACGAACACGGCCCTTGTAGAGAATAACTTGAGCATGGCTGCCGGGATATGCGTTCACGTCAAAAACGGTACCTAGTACTTCGGTATGCATTTCTTCGGACTGTACCGAGAAAGGACGGTCCGCATCGTGTGCAACTTCGAAGCGTGCCTCACCACTCAGACGGACTTTGCGCGGCAGATGCATGGCAAAAGTACGAGGGTACTTCAAACGGGAATTGGCTCCCAATACGATTCGTGTGCCATCGGAAAGTCGGACTTCAGCTGTCTGTTCCGGTGGTGTAGAAAGAATTAAGGAATCTCCCGCCTCGACAATCGTTGTTTCGGAGGGCACATCAAGGGCAGTGTAAAGTTCAATAGGGTGGGCATTGATTTGTTTCCAGATGAAAGGCAGACTCAATGCAATGAGGCAAAGCACAGCTGCTGCTATGCTTGTCCACATGTATCGGTTGTTCTGACGTCGCTGATGACGCTGCTGGAATTGTTTCCAAGCCTTTTCGGTCTCTTCTTCCGAAGGCTGCTCACCTGCTGCTTCACCCAATAGCTGAAGCAGACGGAGGTCCTCATCATTGTACATGTTTTTTTCTTCGTCGTTCATTGTTTCTCTTATTTCTTGCCCAAAACTTCACGTAAGGTGCGTAATGCTTTGGAAATATGTTTTTTGACTGTGTCCGGACTGATACCCAGCTGTTCAGCTGTTTCCCGGTAGGTGTTTTGTTCGAAATAGCAAAGGCGTACAATTGTCCGTGTAGGCTCGCCCAGAGCTTCCACTACGGATTCAGCCTGGCGAAGCTGATATTCATGTTCCCAGTATTGGGTCTGCAGGTCGAACACCGTTGCTTCCCGAATACCTTCGGCATGATCGGTTTTTACTTGCCGGTGCTTGAGGCGGTTGATTGCCAGATGGCGGACTGTGGTAAAAAGCCATGATGTACGCTGTGTTTCGGCCAATGTATCCCACCGTTTCCACGCTTGTTCCATGGCTTCTTCCACCACATCTTTTGCTTCTTCCGGGTCATTTAAAAGTTGTGTGGCATGCCGCACTAAAGGCGGATATTGTTGCCGGAACAGGCTCTCGAAGGCCGTTGTCTTATTGTCGGTATTCTTTTTCCAAATCATTCACATCTATTTTCTGACTGGCTGCAAAGGTAAGATTTTGAAGTTGTAATTCGTACACTTGTTTTCTATAATCTCTCCTTCTCGCTTTGTCCGGCACCAGAGCCTTTGTACTTATTCTTGGTTGCATTGAACTTATAACTGATACGCACTCCGATTCGCTGGCTGTCGGCGTAACTGTCTTCTTGTATGAATGTACGGTCGCCATACATATCGAAACGTTTTCCCAGGCGTGTGCGGAAAATGTCATATCCTATTATAGATACTTGCAGGTTTTGGTCGGAGCAGAATGTTTTGGAGATACGTAAATCTACATAACCATTCCGTTTGAAAATGGCATAACTCTGCTTTGCCCGTGTACTGATACTTCCGGTAAGATTGATAAACCAACCTTGTGGCAACAGAAAACTATTGTCAAGCCGGAAACTGAACAGAGGTTCGCTCCAAAGTTGTTCAATGCCTAATGAACGTGCATTGGAGTGAAACCAAAAGATATCAGTGCTGATGTTAGGTTGCCAAAAACCGATTTTTGGGGTAGCGGAGATTGTTCCTCCATATGCATAGGTATGGGGAATACTGGCCTTTGTCATGAGGGATACTCCGGGATGATTGACATCATCGTACGGTTTTAAGTAGGAGGTATACATATCTAATGTATGGTCGTAATATAAATCGAGATTAATCCATTTCCAACCGGCATTCAAGGAAAATCCCCGATGTATCTGTGGAACAAGATTCGGATTTCCGTTGCTGTATTGGTATTTGTTGATATAAGAAACAGCACTCGATAACATGCTATAACCTGGGCTTAATTTTAGTAGCTTGAAGCTTAGACCGGCATTCCAGTCTCCTTTTTGATAGAAGACAGAAGCCATAGGCAGGAAATGATGGTAATGAGGGCTTTGTGTCGGTTGCAAAATGCCAGCCTCGTAGTAATGTGTCTTCTGATATTCATATCGTAATCCGGTCTGCAGGCTGAATGCACCCAGTTCCAGTACATAATCAGCGAAGACAGAAGCGATGTCCTGACGGATGTGGTCGTCGGCATTCGCAGAGAACCCATTTTGTTCGAAACGATCCCAACGGTCGGTCCATATTTCTTCCGTACCAAAAGACAGATTTCCTTTCCATAAAGTTGTTGTAGCGATTAGCTTGGTAGCATACAGCCGGTTTTTAATTTGATTGGTTGAGGCTGCATCATTTTCTCCGTTGTTGCAGACAAGTTGCCTGTTTCGATGCCTGCCTTGGTAGAAATCAGCATTAAAGTCGATATTCCATTTCCCGAAAGTTCCGGTATAATAGGCATTGACCGAATGTTCCAACCCCTTTTTCCCGGTATTTTGTGCCTCCGTTTCCAGTTGATCTACTAATACTCCGTCCCGATACATTTCGGTTGAGCTGATGAAGGAGTTCCGGTATTCTCCGATGTGTTGTTCGGGTGCATACCTTACGCCTAAAGATTGGTGTTCATCCGGTTCGTAATTTAATCCAATTTCCCCATTGAAATAATTCTCGCGTCCGGTCGACATTTGATTCGAGTGGCTTTCCCAGGCAGAAGAAGCTTGCATTTGTGTAATCGCTTGTTGAGTACTGTACGCGCCTGATTCCCGAAAATAAGTATTGGCAAAGATGTCAAGTCCGCCGGTCCGGTAATTCACGGTAATACCTTCGTTTCCTTTTCCTGCATGCCCTTGGCTGTAATCAGCATAAAAACTACCGCTGAGTCCTTGTCCCCGCTGCCGGATGGTCCGAATTCGGATGACTGCCTTGACGGCTGATGCATAACGTGCTCCTGGTGTGGTAATGATTTCTGCCGAAAGAATTTCGTTTGCCTGTAAGCGCGACAGTTCGGAATTATCACGTACTTTTCTTCCATTGATATAAATCTCCGGTATACCTCGTCCGATTACTGAAAAATTTCCGTCAGATTCTGTCACGAAGGGCAGATGTCCGAGCATGTCTGCTGCCGACCCCATTAGCGAAAACGGCGTATCTTTGATATGAGTCAGATAAGCTCCGTTTTTCTTTTCTACAAGCGGGCGGGTAGCGGTTATGGTAATTTCTTTGAGTTGATATTCTTGAGGTTCCATGTATAGAAGATTTTCAGCCTTACAAGGAGCCGTTATGGTTTGATAGCCCACATACGTTACCCGCAGTACGTAGTGATCGGTATACGGGTTCGGCAGAAGAAATGTTCCATCGTTTTCTGTTACACAGCCGTTTACAAAGGTAGAATCGCTTGCTTGCAAGACCAATACATTGGCATACGGAATGGGTATCCCTTGTTCATTGACAACTTTTCCACGGATATGCTCTACTTTCTGTTTTTTATTTGTACGTTGTATTACGAAATAATCTTGTCGTTCCAGGCAAGTGAAAGGTTTGCCAGTCAGAACCAATCGGATGGCTTCTGCCAATGTCTGCTTTTGGATATGCGCTGTAACCCGATAAGTCTCTACCTCATCATTGACAAATAAAATGTTTTTTCCTCCTTCACGTTCCAATTGTTGCAAGGCTTTTGACAGTGGCACTTCATTCAGTTCCAAATCAATCAATCGTTTTTCCTGCGCCTGTAAAAGCGGAATCCATGATAAAAAGAGTACTATGCAAAAGATACTCCGTATCCATTTGTGTATTTTAAGTTGTTTCATACTTTCTCGTGTCGGTTGTTTTACTTAAGTTAGGTCGTGCATGCTTGACTTTCTATATATATGACAACCGGGAGGAAGAATCGGGTACGGTTTTGCGTGATTATTTTTTTATATTCATCCGGTTTTTCTGAATCCGGTAAAAAAGATTTGTTCTTTTTGGGAGAAATATATATAACAAAAAAGTCTGAACATTACTGTTCAGACTTCGTAGCCCGTGGGGGAATCGAACCCCCCTTTCAAGAATGAAAATCTTGCGTCCTAACCGATAGACGAACGGGCCATCCTTTTGTTGCACCTGTAAAGGTTGCTTATGTTTTGGTAGCCCGTGGGGGAATCGAACCCCCCTTTCAAGAATGAAAATCTTGCGTCCTAACCGATAGACGAACGGGCCATCCTTTTGTTGTGTCGAGCGTGTTTCTCAATCACGGGTGCAAAGGTACGGATTATTTTTAAATCTGCAAGCGTTTGGGAGAAAAAATATCGATAAAAAGCAAAAAAAAGTGCATTTTACCCCTAAATGTGGCTTTTAAGAGGGTAAAATGCACTCTATACTTTACTTTTCTTGAGAAAAAAGTCGGTGAAGATTATTTATTCTGCACTATCTTCTCCCAAACTTTTGGCGATATCCTGATCGGTCAGTGTATAGTTTACCAGGTTACCGGACAAATATTGGTCGTATGCAGTCATATCTATCAGTCCGTGTCCCGACAAGTTGAATAGAATGACTTTCTCTTCTCCTGTTTCCTTACACTGGTTTGCTTCGCGGATAGCAGCTGCAATGGCATGACATGATTCCGGTGCCGGAATGATACCTTCGGCACGTGCAAACAGACAGCCTGCTTCGAAGGTTTCCAATTGTGGAATGTCGACTGCTTCCATCAATTTATCTTTCAATAATTGCGAAACGATGACACCAGCTCCATGATAGCGCAAGCCACCGGCGTGAATATTGGCTGGGGCAAAATTATGTCCTAACGTAAACATAGGCAGAAGAGGAGTGTATCCGGCTTCGTCGCCGAAGTCATAGCGGAATTTTCCTCGTGTCAGTTTCGGGCAGGATGCCGGCTCTGCTGCTACATAACGTGTCTGTTTTCCTTCAAGTATGGTATGGCGCATGAATGGGAAACAGATACCGCCGAAGTTCGAGCCACCTCCAAAACAGCCTATAATTACATCCGGATATTCGCCTGCCATTTCCATCTGTTTTTCAGCTTCCAGACCAATGATAGTCTGATGCAGGGTAACGTGGCTCAGTACCGAACCTAAAGTATATTTACAGTTGGGTGTGGTACGTGCCAGTTCGATGGCCTCGGAAATAGCTGTACCCAGTGAACCCTGATGATTGGGATACTTGGTAAGGATGTCCTTTCCGGCGCGGGTAGACATGGAAGGCGACGGAGTAACCTGTGCACCGAATGTCTGCATAATGCTGCGGCGGTACGGTTTCTGCTCGTAGCTGATTTTTACCTGATATACGGCAGCTTCCAGTCCGAAGACTTTGGCAGCATACGAAAGCGCTGCTCCCCACTGTCCGGCTCCGGTTTCTGTTGTAATGTTGCTCACACCTTCCTGTTTGCAATAATAAGCCTGAGCCAGGGCTGAGTTGAGCTTATGAGAACCGATGGGACTTACACTTTCATTCTTGAAATAAATATGTGCCGGTGTACCCAATGCTTTTTCCAGTCCGTAAGCACGTACCAGTGGAGTACTGCGATAGTACTTATACATTTCGCGTACTTCTTCGGGTATTTCAATCCATGCATCGGTCTGGTTCAATTCCTGATGACAGAGTTCTTTTGCAAATATAGGGTAGAGATCTTCTGGTTTCAGAGGTTCTTTGGTAGCAGGATTCAGAGGCGGCATGGGTTTGTTTTTCATGTCTGCCTGAATATTGTACCAGTATTTGGGAATTTCGTTTTCCGGTAAAATGAATCTTTTCTGTTTATCACTCATATTAGCTTACATTTTTGATTAATTCGCCAAATGTAAGTAAAAATATGTTCTTATACAACGCTTTTTTCTTTTTCGAGGAAAACTTCTTCTTGTTGCGGGGGAGTGAGTGAATGAAGTTTTCTGGAAGATTTTATTGCTTCACAAAAACGTGACTTGTATCGAAGGCTTACGATACAAGTCACGATGGCCGATGATACAAGTATCGTTACCTGTCGATACAAGTCACGTTTTTTTAACCTTAATTCCGCAACACTATAATTTAACTTTATTTATAAGTTCCTGAGC
>UQPQ01000064.1 GCA_900542985.1 uncultured Bacteroides sp. | reverse complement strand
GACCCTAACCTTGGCAAGGTTATGCTCTACCAACTGAGCTATTTCCGCAATTATTTTAATTGCACAATCGGAAGTGATTTTCGATTGCGAGTGCAAAAGTAGTGCTTTTTTCCTTATCTGCAAAAATTAGCTTCATTTTTTTTCAGAAAAGTAGATTTTTCTTGTACTTATCCCACTAAAATCTCACTTTCTGCAATCTCAAAGCAGCGAACTTTTTTATGGAATAAAACAAACAAAGCCTTTCTACAGAAAAAAAACGGTTCATACCGAAGTCTACAAAGCACTTCGAGATGAACCGTACAATTGAATCAGACTATATAATCAATTAGCACATTCTGTCACGATAATCCTCATATCGGAAGGTCTTATACACTTCCAGTTCGCCGTCTGTATGAAGCAAAGCAATAGACGGATGATGAATTCCGTTGAACATATTGGTTTTCACCATGGTGTAATGAATCATATCTTCAAAAACAATTCTTTCTCCAATCTGCAACTCATGATCGAACTTCCAGCTGCCCATATAGTCACCACTCAGGCAGCTATTTCCTCCCAAACGGTATACATGATCCTCAGCTGATGCTGTTTTCACCGCATCGGCAGGAAGACTTTCTGCTCCACGTACCCGAGGCTGGTAAGGCATTTCCAGGCAATCGGGCATATGACAAGTAAAACTTACATCCAGAATAGCAGTCCGTATGCCACGGCTCATTACTACATCGACAACCGATGCTACCAATGTACCTGTCTGCCATGTAAAAGCAGAACCAGGTTCCAGAATAATCTGCAAATGAGGATAACGCTCTTTCAAACCTTTTAAAAGCCCAATCAAATGCTCTACATCGTAGTCTTTGCGTGTCATCAGATGTCCTCCTCCTAAATTCAACCATTTCAACTGAGGAAACCAACGGCTAAATTTTTCTTCTATATGCTGTAAGGTCCGCTCCAATTCGTAAGAACTTGATTCGCAATGACAGTGACAATGAAAGCCTTCAATACCTTCGGGCAATACCTCCGGCAATAAATCGGAAGTAACTCCAAAACGAGTACCAGGAGCACAAGGATTATACAATTCTACTTCTACTTCTGAGTATTCAGGATTAATACGTATTCCGCACGAAACACCCTCTTTCCGTGCTTGCGAAGAAAAACGTTCAAACTGAGAGAGAGAATTGAAAGTAAGATGACTGCTATATTTCAAAAATTCAGAAATATTTCTGTCAGTATAGGCTGGCGAGTAAGTGTGTGCCTTACTTCCAAACTCCTCGTAAGCCAAGCGGGCTTCATACACAGAACTTGCTGTTGTGTAATGAATGTATTCTCTGAAAATAGGAAAAGATTTCCACATCGCAAATGCCTTAAAGGCTAAAATAATTTCGACTCCTGCACGTTCTGCAACACTCTTTATCAGAGTCAGATTTTTTCTTAGCAAATCCTCCTCCATCACATAACAAGGAATATCTGCTGATTTGATTATTTTTTCTATTTCCATGTATATTTATTTTATTGATTGACAACTTTAAAACGTGCAAACTTCAACAGAAGTTGCTTTTCTCCAACATTACGGAAACGTACTGTAGCCTTACAGTTATCACCTGTACCTTCCACACGGATTACTTCTCCCAACCCGAAACGTTCGTGTTCTATGGTCTGTCCTACCGATACACCATGCGTAGAAGCAGAAGAGGATACCGAAGTACCTGCAGTCGGTATTTTTCTTAATGTACGGGGAGGTGTAGGTTTTACAAAGCGATGAGGTTCCTGAGGAATTTCACCTCCATCGAACATGGAAGGTGTATGGCGGTCGATATACCGCTCTTCCCTTTCCTCACGAGATGCAGAAAACAGATTACTTTGCCGGAAACGAGTAGCTCCTTCGTCTACCTTACGGGCGATAGTCTCTCCTTGTGGTAAATTCAGATAACGGGAATCTATATCACTCAGGAAACGACTTGGGTTACTAAACTCCATTTTACCATACTTAAAACGGCTTTTGGCATACGACAGAAAGCAATGTTCTTCGGCCCGGGTAATGGCTACATAAAACAAACGACGCTCTTCTTCCAGTGCTTTATATGACGAACCGGACATCGGACTCGGAAATAAGTTTTCCTCCAGACCTACCACAAATACATTCTTAAACTCCAATCCTTTGGCTGAATGAATCGTCATCAATGTAACTTGAGGGACATATTCATCTTTATCGTTGTCCTGATCGGTAAGCAAGGCAATTTCAGAAAGATAGTCCTGCAACAAAATATGCTCGTTTCCTTCTTCCTGACGGGTAGCACAAAAATCGTGCATACCATTCACCAATTCTTCTATATTTTCCTGACGGCTTAAATTCTCCGGTGAACGGTCCTGATAAATCTCACTGATAATACCCGACTGACGCACGATTTCACCTCCCAGTTCGTAGGCAGTTTTGGAAGTTGCAGCTTCTACAAATCCTGCTATCAAATCACGGAATCCCTGCAACTTGGCATGTGTACCTTTATTCAAATTGACATTATATGATAATGGCTCGCACAACACCGTCCACAAGCTTACCTTATGTATATTGGCAGCATTGACAATTTTTCCTAAAGTAGTATCCCCGATACCACGTGCCGGATAATTAATGACACGTTTTAAAGCTTCTTCATCATGCGGATTAACTGCCAGACGAAAATAAGCAATTACATCTTTTATCTCCTTACGCTGATAAAAAGACAATCCGCCATATACCCGGTAAGGCAAAGCGTGCTTGCGCAATGCCTCTTCAAAAATACGGCTCTGCGCATTGGTACGATACAATACAGCAAAATCATCATACCCATATCCCTCACGAGTGTGAAGTTGAGCAATTTTCCCGGCAACAATCTCCCCTTCTTCCACATCACTATAAGCACTGAAGACAGTAATCGGTTCTCCTGCCTCATTTTTCGAGAACACTTCTTTCCGTATCTGTTCTCTATTTTTCTCAATCAGACTGTTGGCCGCTTTTACAATGGTTTGGGTAGAGCGATAGTTTTGCTCCAATTTGAACAAGCGGGCATCATTATACAGCTGAGTAAATTTCAGGATATTGTCTATATTTGCTCCACGGAAAGAATAAATACTCTGCGCATCATCTCCCACCACGCAAACCTTGCGGTGAATGCCAGTCAACTGCTGCACAATACTATGCTGTGCAAAGTTTGTATCCTGATACTCATCCACCAATACATACTGAAAATGTTCGGCATAACGTCTGCAAATATCCGGATACTGTTTAAACAACAAATAGGTATACAACAGCAAATCATCAAAGTCCATTACATCACTCTGACGGCATCTTTCCCAATAAAACCGATAAATATCACGGACAGCAGGTATCTTCGCGGCCGCATCACTTTCGTATAATTCGGCATTAGCTGCATAAGCATCGGGTAAAATCAGATGATTTTTCGCGTTACTGATACGCGCCTGCACTGTTCCGGGTTTATAGACTTTATCATCCAGATGCATTTCCTTAATGATTGACTTTATCAGACTTTTAGAATCGGAAGAGTCGTAAATCGTGAAATTAGATGTAAAGCCTATGCTTTCTGCCTCCGTACGTAATATACGTGAAAAGACAGAATGAAATGTACCCATCCACAAGTAACGTGCCCTTTCTACACCTACCTGGCGAGAAATACGCTCTTTCATTTCACGGGCAGCCTTATTGGTAAATGTAAGAGCCAATATAGAACGGGCATCATAACCACTATCCAGCAAATACGCTATTTTATAAGTCAAGACACGCGTCTTTCCCGACCCTGCACCTGCAATTACCAAAGAAGGTCCTTCGTTATAAAGTACGGCAGCGCGCTGACTTTCATTCAGTTCATCCAAATAATTCACCATAAATATTCTGTAGATATTCTGTTTTCGAGCTTATAAGCCGACAGGGTTGCAATGGTTTTATTTCATCATACTCCTATTTTACTTATAAACCAAGTCTACCTGTTATAAGATTGACCGGTACAAAGATACGCAATTCCAGAAAAATTTTAGATAGCTATGAACAAATCAGGAGACAATATTGTTTACTTTACAAAACAAGCCTAAAATCATCAAACAAGAGTTGCATTAGACATTATTAAGGTTATAGAGAAAGGTTAATTAAAGTAGGTTTAGTTTTTAGAAATCTTCAATTCTATCAGGATAACAATTGAAGTATTTCGAGAGAAAAAGATTGTTCACAAAAAAACATCCCGTTGTTTCACTAAGAAAAACACAATTTTCACTAAGAAACAACGGGAATTTTTATGTTTTATCAGTTTTTAAAGCTATGAATAGGAGCCGGTATACGTCCTCCTCGTCCCACAAAAGCTTCACAACTAAACGAATTGACTGGCATAACCGGTGCATATCCAAGTAATCCACCAAACTCTACGGTTTCACCGACTTCTTTTCCTACAACTGGAATAACACGTACGGCTGTTGTTTTCTGATTAATCATACCAATAGCTGCTTCATCGGCAATAATACCCGAAATAGTAGTAGCCGATGTACTTCCCGGTATCGCAATCATATCCAGTCCCACAGAGCAGACACAAGTCATCGCTTCCAGTTTTTCTATAGTCAGTGCTCCGGCTTCTACCGCATCAATCATTCCCTTATCCTCACTGACCGGAATAAATGCACCACTTAATCCTCCTACATAAGAAGAAGCCATTACCCCTCCTTTTTTCACCTGATCGTTCAACAATGCCAGTGCGGCAGTCGTACCGGGAGCTCCCGGATATTCCAAACCAATTTCCTGCAAAATTTCAGCTACACTATCACCTACAGCTGGTGTTGGGGCCAATGAAAGATCTATAATACCGAAAGGAACACCTAAACGGCGAGATGCTTCCTGTGCAACCAATTGCCCTACACGAGTAATTTTAAATGCAGTACGCTTAATTGTTTCACAAAGCACTTCAAAACTTTGTCCGCGAATCTGTTCCAATGCATACTTCACAACACCCGGACCACTGACTCCCACATTAATGATAGCATCAGCTTCCGATACCCCATGGAATGCACCTGCCATAAACGGATTATCATCCGGGGCATTGCACAACACTACCAGTTTGGCACATCCCAAAGAATCGCGTTCCTTTGTAGCTTCTGCCGTGTCTTTAATAATTTCACCCATCAGTTTAACAGCATCCATATTGATACCTGTCTTGGTAGAACCGACATTAACAGAACTGCAAATACGTTCCGTGCAAGCCAAAGCCTTCGGAATAGAACGAATCAAAAGTTCATCACTACGAGTCATCCCTTTCGAAACAATCGCCGAGTACCCTCCAATGAAATTCACACCCAACTCTTCCGCCACGCGATCCAATGTCTGTGCAATCTTTACATAATCATCAGGAGTTTTACACGCAGAGCCTCCCACCAATGCGATGGGAGTAATTGAGATACGTTTATTTACAATAGGAATACCAAACTCCTTTGATATCTCTTCTCCTGTACTCACCAACTTTTCTGCATAGCGGAAAATTTTATTGTATATATTCTGACAAAGAACATCCAGATTGCTATCCGCACAATCCAACAGGTTAATCCCCATTGTAATAGTACGTACATCCAGATTTTCCTGTTCAATCATCTTATTGGTTTCAATAACCTCTGAAATATTAATCATACAAGAAAAGTTATAAAATTAAATACGATGCATTTTATTAAAGATTTCTTCACGCTGACACTTAATCTGCACTCCTATCTCATTTCCCAATTCGGCCAGTTCTGCTACAACCTGCTCAAAAGGTTTCTGCATGCGAGTTACATCTACTATCATCATCATGTTAAAATATTCCTGCACGATTGTTTGCGAAATATCCAAAATATTCACCTCATTTTCTGCCAAGTACGTACATACCTTTGCAATGATACCCACCGTATCCTTACCTACAACTGTAATAATCGACTTATTCATATTCATATATTGTTTTGTATTGTTTTTGTCAATAACAAAGGTACATATTTTCATATAAAAAATCCCATAATACTCTTTTCTTCAAAAAAAAGTGGCCAAAGTTTTGCATATTCAAAAATAATCCCTACCTTTGCATCGCTTTTGAGAAATAAGGCATCCTTCACAAGGATTTTGGAGAGGTGGCAGAGTGGTCGATTGCGGCGGTCTTGAAAACCGTTGTACCGCGAGGTACCCGGGGTTCGAATCCCTGTCTCTCCGCTATCCGTTGAAAACGGAAAATCATAACATCGCGGAGTGGAGCAGTTGGTAGCTCGTTGGGCTCATAACCCAAAGGTCGTCTGTTCGAGTCAGGCCTCCGCAACTAAGCATTACTTTATTAAACATCGCGGAGTGGAGCAGTTGGTAGCTCGTTGGGCTCATAACCCAAAGGTCGTCTGTTCGAGTCAGGCCTCCGCAACTAATTTCAAAGAGAAGCCTATCGCTCCTCTTTTTTTATTTTATCCGTACCCATCATATACCCTATTTAGGGTATTGCATCCCAATTCACTTTCCACTACTTTTGTTTTCAATATAAAAACATACAGATATGGCACGGATAAAAAAGCAACTGACCGAATTAATCGGACATACTCCATTATTATCACTGGACCGAATCAAACAACATCACCAGGTAGAAGGCAATCTTATAGCCAAACTGGAATTTTTCAACCCGGGAGGTAGCGTAAAAGACCGGATTGCACTGGCCATGATAGAAGACGCCGAACAAAAAGGACTACTCAAACCTGGCGCAACCATCATTGAACCTACAAGCGGAAACACCGGAGTGGGATTAGCATGGGTAGCCACAGTAAAAGGATACAAGACTATTCTCACCATGCCGGAAACAATGAGTATCGAACGCCAGAATCTGCTCAAAGCCATGGGGGCTGAGCTTGTACTGACCGCAGGAGAAAAAGGAATGAACGGAGCAATAGAAAAAGCCAACGAGCTTCATCAGCACACCCCCAACTCTATCATTCTACAACAATTTGAAAATCCTGCCAATCCTCAGGCACACGCAGCTACTACAGCGCAAGAAATATGGCAGGACACAGACGGAAAGATTGATATCTTTATCGCAGGAGTGGGGACTGGTGGTACCTTAAGCGGAACCGGACTTGGACTCAAGCAGCACAATCCTCACATAAAAATCATCGGAGTAGAACCTGACTCATCAGCCGTATTGTCCGGAGACAAACCAGGGCCACATAAAATACAAGGCATCGGAGCAGGCTTTATCCCCGACACTTATCATTCTGAAGTCGTCGACGAAATTATACGTGTAAAAGATGATGACGCTATCCGCACCGGAAGAGAGTTATCTCTGAAAGAAGGACTATTAGTAGGAATTTCATCCGGAGCTGCCACATACGCCGCCATACAAGTTGCCTCCCGCCCCGAAAACAAGAATAAAAACATTGTCGTACTGCTTCCCGACACAGGAGAACGATATTTGTCAACCGTATTATATGCATTCAAAGAATACCCACTTTAATAACCCAAAAAACAAATACAACTTATGGATTTAAACAAACTACACTTCGAAACCCTCCAGCTTCATGCCGGCCAGGAACAGGCAGACCCTACTACTGATGCTCGCGCCGTACCCATCTACCAAACAACCTCATACGTATTCCACAATTCCGCCGATGCAGCCGCACGCTTTGCCCTGCAACAACCCGGCAATATATATGGTAGACTGACTAACCCCACCCAGGATGTACTCGAAAAGCGCATAGCTGCCCTAGAAGGAGGAGTTGCCGCACTGGCTGTAGCCTCTGGAGCAGCCGCCATCGCCTATGCATTCCAGAACATCACCCAGACAGGCGATCATATTGTAGCCGCAAAGACCATCTATGGAGGTACATACAATCTTCTGGCGCACACTCTTCCCGCATCAGGGATACATACCACCTTCGTAGACCCAGAACGTATCGAGAATTTTGAAGAAGCTATCCAGACAAACACCAAGCTTATCTTTATCGAAACCTTAGGCAATCCCAATTCAAACCTCATCGACATCGAAAAGGTAGCAGACATTGCACACCGCCACCACATTCCCCTCATCATCGATAATACGTTTGGAACTCCTTATCTGATTCGCCCCATTGAATACGGAGCAGATATCGTAGTACATTCGGCTACCAAATTCATCGGAGGACATGGTACAAGTCTAGGAGGCGTTATTGTCGACTCAGGAAAATTTGACTGGAAAGCATCCGGCAAATTCCCGCAACTTACCGAAGCAGACCCTTGCTATCACGGACTTAAGTTTACTGAAGTAGCCGGAGCTGCCGCATTCGTAACCCGCATACGCGCCATTCTGCTTCGCGATACAGGAGCTGCCATCAGCCCATTCAATGCATTTCTATTGCTACAAGGACTGGAAACACTTTCACTTCGTGTAGAACGGCACATAGAAAATGCATTGAAGATAGCAAAATACCTGAACCAGCATCCAAAGATAGAAGCCGTACACCATCCGTCTCTCCCCAACCATCCTAATCACGGATTATACCAACAGTATTTTCCCAAAGGAGGCGGATCGATTTTTACCATCGACATAAAAGGAGGAAGCACAGAAGCACAAAAATTCATCGACAGCCTGCAGATATTCTCCCTTCTTGCCAATGTAGCCGACATGAAATCATTGGCCATACACCCGACCAGCACTACACACTCGCAACTCAACGAGCAGGAGTTAAAAGAACAACACATCCTCCCCGGAACTGTACGTCTGTCAATAGGAACCGAACACATAGACGATCTGATAGCCGATCTGACACAGGCCCTCGATCAGATATAATACTCCACTATATCTACAAGTCCCGCACGAAGCGCATAACGAATCGCTTCGTGCGCATTGTTTACACAAAGCTTACGAAAGATATTCTTACGATGCGTCATCACCGTATACACGCTAAGAAAACGTTCTGAAGCAATTTCCTTTGTCGATTTCCCTAAAGCCATTGCCCGAAGAATTTCTTTCTCGGTCGATGTCAAAGGTAAGACTTCTTCCTTTACCTTTTCTTTTGCATACAACCAGGAAGACACTTTCTCACAGACAAACAATCTGCCTTCCAAAGCCGCTGCAAAACATGCCTTTATTTCCTCCAAAGAAGAATCTTTCAGTAACACACTGAATCCCTCCCTGCCACACACCATACGGCGCACAAAATCTTCACTAAGAGAATCACTGAAAAGAATAAAATGAATACCAGAAAAACGTTCCTTTAATACAAACAACTGTTCAGCCGTACAATCAAACAAAGTATAGTCGAGCACTACCACCGCATCCCTGTTTTCCAACAAAGCTTCCGACAGCTCTTTCTCACTAAAAACACGCAGTCCCTTCCCTGCACCAAATCCGTGCAGTTGCCATACAGTTTCTATTCCAATGCAAGTCACATCCTGATTATCGGCCAACACCAACGTCTTCATAAAAGTATATCTGGTAATATGTTTCTTTCAAGAAAACAACGCCAGCATAAAAAATGTTCCGAACCAAACAGATAAAAAAAGAAAAGCCTCGCATTTGCGAGGCTTATTGGAAGTGGGCGTTGACGGATTCGAACCGCCGACCCTCTGCTTGTAAGGCAGATGCTCT
>UQPQ01000063.1 GCA_900542985.1 uncultured Bacteroides sp. | reverse complement strand
TAGAAAATAAAAGACTCACCCTGAGCGCGCTGTTCTTATGGGAAGCGGGGTGAGTATGTTATTGCAAATTTAATTAATAAACTTCATATACCAATATCTTTCTTAAATATATTAATGAATTATATGGTAATAGGTCCATGCACTATTACATTCTTATTGATTGCTAATAGCTTACTCGTTTTTTTGCGAAAAATATCCTTTATATTTCGATTTTACTTACTATGTTATATTCTTTAAGAGTAAGGGGATGGAAAAGGGGACTTGTGCTTTTTAATAAGAATCAAATCTAATGTCCTTGCGTTAATCTTTCTAGGTAATTTAATAAACCTTCTGATGCATGAAGGAATAAGATAAAATACTTTTCAAACATTTCGAACAAAATCTCATCTGATGTAATTCTAATTCCGTATTTGTTTATATGTATATATCTGGTTATCAGTGGTTATAGTATTTGATATTTTAGAGACTAAGAGATTGAAGGTATCTGTATAAAGCAATAATTATCTATGATTTAGATAGATTTTATAGTGAAACGTACTCAAATTACATAGAGGGACGTAAATTTGTCCCCCGTATATGGCTTGGGGGACAAACGGGGGACAAAAATGTTGAAAAAATAGACATAACAAAAGAAAATACCTTTTCTAAAACTATTATTTTGCCATATTTAAGTCGTTTTTAGTCAGTATTTTAGATTGTTTACTATTGTAAATGTCTGATAATCAATAAGTTAGCTATTTACCGATGCAGAAATGCTTGAATATGTTTCCTAAAACTTCATCATTAGTGATTTCTCCACCTGCAATTTCTGCAAGGTGAAAAAGACATTCACGAAGATCTTGTGATACAAGATCTCCAGAAAGTTGCATGGCCAGTCCGTCTTGTACCCGGTGAATAGCCTCTAGCGCACGGCTTAGCGCTTCGTAGTGACGAATATTGCTAACTACTACATCATTTTGTGACAGATCGGGTAAAGCCGCAAAGGTTACCAATTGTTTTTGGAGCGAAGACAGTCCTTCCTTTTGTTTGGCTGAGAGTGAAAGTACACAAGTATCCTCCGGCAGGTCGGGAAGAGTCGCTTTCAAACGGGCAATTTGCTCATCAGTCGATTTCGTATCCTCTGTTTCCTTATCGAGAGAGTCTGTCGACGAAAGTAGATCCACCTTGTTAAGTACAATGATCAAATTCTTGCCTTCACATCGTGGCAGAATTTTGTCGGCCAACTGGCGATATTGCTCTTCGGCACAGGTCGCGTCGATGACCCAGAGTACGATATCAGCCTGATCCAGTTTTTGGAAGCTCCGTTCGATACCTAAACTTTCGATAGTATCAGTTGTTTCACGGATACCGGCGGTATCAATAAAACGGAAGGTGATACCTCCAAGGTTCATGGTATCCTCAATGACATCGCGTGTGGTACCGTGAATATCGCTTACAATGGCACGTTCTTCATTTAAGAGAGCATTTAGCAAAGTGGATTTTCCTGCATTTGTTTCGCCAACGATGGCTACAGGCACTCCATTCTTAAGGGCATTACCTACGCTGAACGTATCTACCAAATGATGGATAACGTGTTCAATTTGGCGGGCGATGTTTTCCAATTCGGAACGATCGGCAAATTCCAGTTCTTCGTGGTCGCTGAAGTCGAGTTCCAACTCCATGAGGGAAGTTAGGTGAAGCAACTTGTCGCGCAATGTGGCTAATTCACGGCTGAATCCGCCACGCATTTGGTTCATGGCCATGCGATGGGTGGCAGCGGAGGTAGATGCAATGAGGTCGGCTACTGCTTCAGCCTGACTGAGGTCCATTTTGCCGTTTAGAAAGGCTCTCTGGGTATATTCACCTGGACCTGCTGCACGACATCCTTGTCGGATGAGAAGTTGCATCACTTGCTGGAGGATATAGCTCGAACCATGGCAGGAGATTTCTGTAGAGTCTTGTCCGGTGTAAGAATGAGGTGCTCGGAAAAGGCTGACCAATACTTCATCGATAATTTCTCCTTCTGGCGTAAGTATATGACCGAAAGTAAGGGTATAAGGTGCTCGTTCAGTCAGTGGTTTTCCGGAAACGGGTTTAAAGATGCGGTCCGTAATGGTGATAGCTTCTGGACCTGATACGCGGATAGTGCCAATAGCTCCGCCCTGAGCGGTAGCAATGGCACAGATAGTATCTTCTGTTTGTAATATATTCACGTGTGTATATGTTTTTTTATCCTTGCAAAGATACAGTTTTCGGGTTACATCCGGAAATGGAGTTAATATATTTATGCGTGAGAATAGAGGGTTTTTACCAGCAGATCGACTACTTTTTCAAGATATTCACGATCGGTCTCGTCGAATGTGGCCAATTGGTCACTATCAATATCAAGTACTCCTCGTACTTCTCCTGCGGCTATCATTGGTACGACGATTTCGGAACGGGAAAGAGAACTGCAAGCGATGTGACCGGGAAACTGATCTACGTCGGGTACAAGTTGAGTACAAGCTTCAGCCCAGGCAGTGCCGCATACTCCACGTCCTTTCTTGATACGATAGCAGGCCACACTGCCTTGGAATGGGCCGAGATGGAGTTCATCTTCGTGGACGAGGTAGAAGCCTATCCAGAAGAATCCGAAGGCTTCTTTTAGCGCTGCACAAGTATTGGCTAACACGCTGATTTCATTTTTTTCGCCCTCAATCAGGGGAGCGAATTGTTCAAGGAACTGAGCGTATCGCTGACGCTTATCGGTAAGGTTAGATTTAAAACTTGCTTCCATATGAGTGAGTTTTCAGACATAAAAACAGGCTCCCCTCAAAGAGGAGAACCTGTTGATTTATAATAATTTTGTTAGATTCTTTCAAGTACGACTTTAATCAAATCGTCAATTTTGTTCTTGTATCCAGTATTGGCTTCTTTGGCTACTCGGTTCGCGATGACCATGCACACGGTAGTAGCTTTATGGCCTTGCAAACGTGCCAGTCCGGCCAATGCGGAACTTTCCATTTCGAAGTTGGTGATGCGATGTCCTTGATACTCAAAACTCTCAATTTTTTCATTCTGATGTGGGTCAGCCAAAGGAATACGAAGCTGACGTCCCTGTGGGCCAAAGAAACCGCCACAAGCTACTGTTACGCCGCGTACCATGTCTGTGCCGGCGATTCGATCTACTAGTTCTTCGTTGGCGTGAATTACATAAGGAGCCGGTGCACAAAGGTTACCTGTCCATCCTAAATGGTTGAGTAGGGCACGTTCCATAGGCAAGTCGCATACAGCATTGCGTCCTTCGTAGAAATTCAGAAGCCCGTCGAATCCCACGGAAATAGCAGAACATATATAGGTTCCTACTGGTGTATAGGGTTGTAGACCTCCACAGGTGCCGATGCGTACAACTTCCAACTGGCGAAAAGTCTCATTTTCTTCACGAGTTTGGAAATTAATATTGGCCAGTGCATCGAGTTCATTCATTACGATGTCCACGTTATCGCATCCGATACCGGTAGAAGTTACCGTGATGCGTTTACCTTGATAGGTACCGGTTACTGTACGGAATTCACGGCTTTCTATTTCGCATTCTTTAGTATCAAAATGAGAGGCTACAAGCGCTACACGTCCTGGGTCGCCTACCAAAATGACTTTATCTGCCAAATGTTCTGGTTTTACGTGAAGGTGGAATACCGAACCGTCCTCATTGATGATCAGTTCTGAAGGGGGAAAATACTTTTTCATACGCATTCGTTTTTAATTAGCAAGTTAAATGCTAGTTTCTGTCTCTTTATTTACCGATAGGTTCATGTCCGGCTGGATGCACATCGGGGCGAGCAATACTGGTTCGCATGTCGGTATCGGCTTGAATGTTTTTCATTCGATAGTAGTCCATAATACCAAGATTGCCAGTTCGGAAAGCTTCGGCCATGGCTTTAGGTACTTCAGCTTCGGCTTGAATCACGTTAGCACGTGCTTCTTCTGCTTTGGCTTTCATTTCCTGCTCCAAAGCAACGGCCATCGCACGGCGTTCCTCTGCTTTAGCCTGGGCGATGTTCTTGTCAGCGTTAGCCTGGTCTATCTGCAAAGAAGCTCCGATATTGCGGCCTATATCGATATCGGCAATATCAATGGAAAGAATTTCAAAGGCAGTACCAGCATCCAGTCCTTTACGCAAGACGAGTTTAGAGATGGAGTCTGGGTTTTCGAGTACTGACTTGTGATTTTCGGAAGAACCGATGGAGGAAACGATACCTTCACCTACACGTGCCAATACAGTATCTTCACCGGCACCGCCTACCAACTGGCGTATGTTGGCTCGTACAGTCACACGAGCTTTAGCTATCAACTGGATACCATCTTTTGCTACAGCGGTTACAGGAGGAGTGTCGATGACTTTCGGGTTGACCGACATCTGTACGGCTTCGAACACATCACGTCCTGCCAAATCGATTCCGGTAGCCATTTGGAAAGACAAGTCGATGTTAGCCTTTGATGCCGACACCAATGCATGTACAACTTTTTCTACATGTCCTCCTGCCATATAATGTGCTTCCAGTTCATCACGGGTGATGTTACTGAGTCCTGCTTTATGCGCTTCTATCATAGCAGGTACAATGACGTAAGGTGGTACATTACGGATGCGCATCAAAAAAAGTTGTACCAGTGAAATACGTACTCCTGAAACTTTGGCAGATAACCAAAGGAAAAAGGGAACGTAATGGAAAAATATAGCCAACAGAATAACTCCACCACCGGCTAAAATAAACGGAAGATAGTTAGGGTCAATCATAGCTTACCTGGATTTAAGTAAATATTATTGAATAGATTGTACGTAAATGGTATTAGGAGTAATCCGGCATACTTTTATAGGAGTTTTCTCATCAATAAACCCGTCTGCTGATTGTACTTCAAGAATATGTCCGTTAATTTCAGCATTTCCTATTAAGGTCAGTCTGGTTATAGTTGTTCCGATATCTCCTACATGTATGTTAACTCCTTTTAACGGGTTAGGCTTATAGTCCAAGGTCTGTTTCAAAGCAAGTTTATCTACCGTCTTACCCTTCATAAACCAAATGGTAATTCCGGTTATTCCTATTATAGTAATACCTATAGTTATAATACCAGCTTGTGTTCCTAAACTGTCGAAAGCATAATAAATGGCATACAATAAACTGCACGCTGAAGCAATTCCAGCGACACTGATACCCGGAATCAGGAATACTTCGATAATGAAAAGTATCAGTCCGGCTATGATAAGCATGCTAATAATTAATACTTCCATAATTATTGTTGTTAATTTTTACTCTTTAATTCTAGATTTCGAATAGAAACAGAAAGACTTTTTACTTCTTTACGCAATTCTTCTATTCGTTTTTCTTGATCTAATATCTGTGGAGCAAGATTAATTTTCTTGCTTTCATTGCTTTCATGATATTCTTTTCTTAATTCAAGCAGGCTTGCTTCCAATGCCTCCAAATCTTTCTGCTTTTGCTGTAAGAAACGGAACTGTTTGCCGGCTTCTTTGGATACGAAATCAGATGGGTTGTGATAAATGGTATTATCATTTACAATGAAGGTAAAGTTGGCTTCTTTTTGGGATTGATTACTACCATATAAAACCTTAGCTAAACTTTGTCGTCCTGTTCTTAGTTTATCCTCATTGTTCCATGTATCTTTAATACTTTTCAAGGTAGCTGCATTTATTATTTTCGGAAGATCTGTCGTTTCATAATCATATACAGTTTTGGATGCATTAGGCACAAAAACATACACGCATACTTTTCCTTCCGGCTGGTATCTGTCGGAAGCGAACCATCCTAAGCCATTGAAATCATCCAATGCATACATATAATCGTTATAGGGTGAGTTGAAAGGCATTCCAATGTTGTCAGCTTTTAGATAAGTATTGTCTTCAGAATCGTAACGGGTTACAAAAATGTCGTATCCTCCCATGCTTTCTTCACCTTCTGCGGCATAATATAGTGTAATGCCATCTGCAGCCATAAACGGATAGTTCAACTGTCTGCTGTTTTCTTTTAAAGACTGTAAAGGTTCCGGGGCACTCCATTGGTTGATCATTTGTATTTGTGAAGCAAGATATGTTTCTCCGTCATTATTCGTTTGAGTCACAATTTTTTTGTCTCCCATCTCATTTGTAAAGCAAGTACCGTTTCCATCTGCATTCATGGATATTTCTCCAGATTCTTTACTTAGTCTGTAGGCCGAAAGCAGATTTTGTTTATCTACTACAAAACTATCCACTATTACTACATTTTCAGTACCTCGGAGCATGCGTGCAGCTTTTCTGCAACGTTCCAATTCTTTTTCCGCATCGGTTGTGTCTCTTTTTTTCTGTTCAAGCCAATAGATATGATTTTCTATGTTCTCGATTGCATCATCAAAACGATATAAATCATAATATAGCTTTCCTAAATAAAGGTATGCATTGATTACTTTTCTTTCTGCACTCTTTTCCAGATAAGGTCGGGCTTCTGCTTTTTCTCCTGTTTCGTAGCAGCAGGCTCCATACCAAAAACTATAGCTGGCATTCGAGGGTGACTGTTTTACAAGTTTTTTGAATACTGGTTTGGCTTCAGCAAATTTTCCTTCGAGAAACCAACTTTTTGCTTGAGATAATGTTTGAGAGTAAGCGCTTCCTATTGAGCTTAAAATAAAGAAAGTCAGTATATATTTCTTTTTCATCATTTTCGTGCTGTTATTTAATAAATTCAAAAATACAAATATTCTTCTAAAATTCGTATTTTTGCAACCATTTTTTATGTGATATATGGAAAAAAGAATCATGGAAGAAAAGTTGATGCGTCGCATTCAGAAATGTTTCAATAAAGGAGTCGTTCAATACGGATTGATAGAAGATGGAGATAAAATTCTGGTTGGTTTATCGGGAGGAAAAGACTCGCTTGCCTTATTGGAGTTACTTGCCTTGCGTTCCCGGATTTATAAGCCCAAATTCTCGGTTGTAGCGGCTCATGTAGTAATGAAAAATATATCTTACGAATCGGATATGGACTATTTACGTTCTTATGCAGAGTCGTTGGGAGTACCTTTCATCTGTTATGAGACTTCTTTCGATCCTTCTACCGATACGCGCAAGTCTCCTTGTTTCCTTTGTTCATGGAACAGAAGAAAAGCCTTGTTTACAGTCGCAAAAGAGCAGGGGTGTAATAAAATAGCATTAGGACATCATATGGATGATATATTGGAAACACTATTGATGAATATGACTTTTCAAGGTGCATTCAGTACGATGCCTCCTAAACTGGTGATGCGGAAGTTTGATATGACCATTATCCGCCCGATGTGCCTGGTGCATGAAGCCGATCTGCTGCAGATGGCAGCATATAGAGGATATAAAAAACAAATCAAGAATTGTCCATACGAAAAAGACTCTAATAGATCGAGCATCAAGGAAGTTTTTCACACATTGGAGAAACTGAATCCGGAAGCCCGTTACAGTTTGTGGGGAAGTATGAGTAATATACAGTCGGATTTATTGCCGGAAGAAAAATAATCTTATTATAATATTATATTTGACATGAAAATTTTATACACAATCTTATTGCTTGTCATATCGAATATCTTTATGACATTTGCGTGGTATGGACATTTAAAGCTGCAAGAAATGAAAGTGATTTCAAACTGGCCGCTTTATGCTGTAATCTTATTTTCCTGGAGTATTGCTTTGGCAGAGTATGCTTGCCAGATACCGGCCAATCGAATAGGGTTTGTAGGAAACGGTGGCCCTTTTTCTTTAATGCAGCTCAAAGTAATTCAGGAAGTCATTACACTGGTTATTTTTACAGTGTTTACTACCGTATTTTTTAAAGGAGAAGCTTTGCATTGGAATCATCTGGCAGCATTCGTTTGTTTGATTATGGCGGTTTATTTTGTTTTCATGAAATAATTTTTCTTAATCGATTTAAAATCAGACAACTATTCTAAGAGGGATTTTAAGGCGATAAAAAAAGTGTTGCAAAAGTTTGCACAAGTCAAAAAGTCCCTCTATATTTGCACCGCATTTGAGAGCAATGCACTACTAAAACAGAAAGATTGGAAGTTTGGGTGAGTGGCTGAAACCAACAGTTTGCTAAACTGTCGTACGGGTAACCGTACCGGGGGTTCGAATCCCCCAGCTTCCGCTTTTCTGAAATGCCTTGACGAGCCTAACGACTTGTTTAGACAGACGAATGGCGCTTTCGTCTAGTGGCCTAGGACGCGGCCCTCTCACGGCTGAAACACGGGTTCGATTCCCGTATGCGCTACTTTGGAAGTTTGGGTGAGTGGCTGAAACCAACAGTTTGCTAAACTGTCGTACGGGTAACCGTACCGGGGGTTCGAATCCCCCAGCTTCCGCTGAAGTGGAAAATCGAAACTTTACAAGGTTCTGCAATTTGTTATTGCAGAACCTTTCTTATTTTATTCAATTCTGTTTAAATTTGGAATCCTTTACTAATCTTTTAAGCGTATGAAAGAACTTGTTTCAAATACCCGGATTCCTTTTGAACTGACCAACGAACAGCGCAGATACTTAGGATTACTTCCTGTACAGGATACATGGAACTTAGTCTGTATTGCTGGAAAATATTTGTATTTTGACGGAGATATTATCCGTAAGGAAATACAGAGTGATGAAATGGGAAACTATTATGAGACGGAATTGTGTGAATATACTACCCAAAATCGTACGCTTTTATTACCCAAGACAAAGCGGGGAAAACTGAAACCATTGACAGCCTCTGCCTTGTCTTTTCGCCCACAAGGATGTTATTTCCATTTTGATCTAGGTTGTGTAATGATAGGGAATAATTTCACACGTACAGAGTATTATGTGGAACGCAGGGCTAATTTCTGCTCATTGCACGAGTGGCTTGATAAATGGATGACAGAGTCTACAGAAGAAGACTTGAAAGATATAGAGTGTTTCAGACAGGCTGAACGTCTGCATGTGAAATACCGGGAAGGAGATTTTTTCACCTTTAAAGTAGGGAGAAGGAAATGGGGATTCGGGCGTATTATGATGAATGTAGATGCTTATCGTAAAACGGAAATGTATGCTCGTCAGAATAATTATGGGTTGAAAGAATTAATGGGAAAGCCATTGTACATCATGATTTATCGGAAGTTGGCCGATATTCCTTATGCAGATTTAAAGGAGCTGGAAGCATGTACAGTTTCTCACGTGCAGCCCATTATGGATAATCGTTTTTACTATGGGGAATATAAAATTATAGGGAATAAACCGGTTTCTTCTGAAGACTGGGAACCTGTAATAACTTACGGGAGAAGTCTGATGGATAGAAAGACTGTGTTCTTACAGTATGGATTAATTTACAAGGAAACAAGTAGCCGGTTATTTAATAAGTTCCTGTTAGGAGAGGATGGCCGGGATAATCCCTATTGTAAGATAGGTATAGGTTGGGGAATTGACAATATTTCTGATTTAGAAAAAGAAGAGAAAGAGAATGCGGAATGCTATGCTTTTAGTCCGTTAAGTGATCCGAAGAATAAAAAGATTAAAAGGGAGATTTTTTCATTTTTCGGGCTGGATGCTGATAAGACTTATGCTGAAAACTTGAAGAGAGAACTGGAAAAAGAATGATTTGTGCTTATAAAGTCCGCCTATAAAGAGATAGAAGAAAATGATTGTAACTTATGTATGATAAAAAAATGCTTCTGTGAGTGAACTTTTATA
>UQPQ01000062.1 GCA_900542985.1 uncultured Bacteroides sp. | reverse complement strand
ACCCACGCCTTAGAAGGGCGTTGCTCTATCCAGCTGAGCTACGGAACCATCCTTATTTGCGGTGCAAAGGTAGTATATTTTTTTAAAATAACAAACAATGTCTTTTGTTTTTTAAACCAACCGGTCGGTTTAAAAACAAAAAGATTAAGAATAGCATCTGGGGTATCGGAACAAAATACTCAATAAAGCCACTCCTCCCAATACCATCGGATAATATAAATACTCCATTATATTAATAGGAGAAAGTCCGGCTAATTCTGCTGCAAAAAGCATTTGTGCTCCATATGGAATAAGTCCTTGTACTACACAGGAAAAGATATCCAAAAGACTGGCACTTTTTCGCTTGTCTATACGGAATTGCTCTGCGATATTGCTTGCTAATGGACCTACTGTAATGATGGCAATAGTATTATTGGCTGTGCATACATTCGCAAAACTTACTAAAGCAGCAATCCCTAATTCGGCAGCCCGTTTACTTTTTACACGCAACGTAAGACAATGCAACACATAATCTATTCCTCCATTAAAACGAATCAGTTCGAGCATTCCCCCTGCCATCAAAGTAATGACAATCAGTTCGCCCATACCGGTAATTCCACTTCCCATTGCCCCAAACCAACTGAACAAATCAAACTGTCCGTATATCATACCAATCACTCCAGTAGAGATAAGTCCCAACAATAAAACAAGGACTACATTCACTCCAATCACTGCAGTGCCAAGTACAATGAGATAAGGCAACACCTTTCCCCACTCAATCTGCTGTACCTCGTTCACTGTTTCAATATGCATTCCATATATGATGTAATAAATACAAACCAACAAAGCAGCTGGTATGGCAATCATAGAGTTTACCCGGAATTTATCTTTCATCAGACATCCCTGTGTTCGGGTAGCCGCAATTGTCGTATCAGAGATAAAAGAAAGGTTATCGCCAAAGAAAGCACCTCCCACAACCAACGCTGTCATAAAAGCCATATCGACTCCTGTCTTCGAAGCAATACCGGTTGCCACCGGTACTAAGGCCACAATGGTTCCTACGGAAGTACCTATAGAAAGAGAAATAAAACAAGACGCAATGAAAATACCGGCTAACAGTAAATTATCAGGCAACAGCATCAACGTCAGATTTACTGTTGCATCAATCGCTCCCATTGCCTTAGCCGAGTGAGCAAATGCTCCTGCCAGAATAAACACCCATATCATCAGCATGATGTTCTTATTGGCAGCTCCCTGCGAATACTGCAATATGCGGTCGTTCAGGCTCAGCCCTTTTGTAGCAGCAACGGCATAAACAGATGCAACCAGAAACGCAACGGTGATAGGAACCTTATAAAAATCATTGACTATCAGCGATATCACCAGATAAAGGCATAGGAATACAACAAGAGGCATCAAAGCCCATCCATTCGGTTTATTTACAATCGGCGTCAGTTTCTTTACATCCATAGATCGTTGCTCTTTAAAAAACAGCGCAAAGATAGGAATTTATATTCAATCTACCTAAAGCGCTTCTTTTCAAGAAACTGATTTACCCTAAAATCATGACATTACCTGAATCTGACACATCTGCATGGCACGTAAGGCATTGGTATGACTCTCTGGGGTAACTCCTGCACAGCAGGATGCATCAACTGATATCGGTATCTCCGGGAAACGGGACTTCAAAATCATCGCATTGGATATGACGCAGATATCTGTGCACAAACCCACCAGTTCGATAGATTCTACTTCTCCTATGCCAGCAATCATATCCGACAGTTCCAAAGAACCAAATCCTTTCTTTTCAACGACAGGAGCACCCGCTTTATAAACTTCAGACAGAATCTCCCATCCCCAAGAATTTTTCAAGCAATGTTCTACCGGTAGGTTTCTACCCTCTTGTGTTTGCAGATAATTGGTGGCGTGCGTATCTTGGGTATATATCACTTTATCTCCCACACTCCAATACAACTCTACTTTCTTTTTCACATTTTCTACAATCTGTTTTGCTTCAGAAGTTCCTAAGGCTCCATCCACAAAATCGTGCTGCATATCTACTACAACCAATACTTTCATCACTCTAAATTTATTTATTAGGAATAAAAGTACAAATAAACAAAGACTTACCCAACAGAATACATCATATATATTTTCATAAAAGCTTCTTACTCCCATCCAAAAGTATTTTCATCCCAACCATACGGCATAGCCTAATCAGTGGCATTTTTACTAATTAAACACTACTATAACGAACTTTATGTTATTAATATTAGATAATATACAATAATTCGTTATTTTTGCACGCATATCCCAAGAAAGAATATAACATCATGAAAGTAGCAATTATCAAATACAATGCCGGAAATATTTTTTCTGTACAGCACAGCTTACAGCGTTTGGGTATAGAAGCTCTGATTACTGCCGATAAAGAAGTTATATCCGGTGCCGATAAAATTATTTTTCCGGGAGTAGGACAAGCGGAAACAACTATGAATTATTTGCGCTCCCAGCACTTAGACCAGCTAATCAAAGAGCTGAAGCAACCGGTATTGGGTATTTGCCTGGGAATGCAGCTTATGTGTGATTATTCGGAGGAAGGAAATACAGATTGTTTGGGAATCTTTCATACACCGGTCAAGCGCTTTATACCAACCCAACAAGAAGACAAAGTTCCTCATATGGGATGGAATACACTTACACATTTAGACAGTGACCTGTTTAAGGGGATGGAAAATAATGAGTTTGTATACTTCGTACATAGCTATTATGTACCGGTCAATGAATATACCGCTGCCCAGACCGATTATATCCTGCCGTTTAGTGCTGCTTTACACAAAGATAATTTTTATGCAACACAATTCCACCCTGAGAAGAGCGGAAAGACAGGAGAACAGATTCTTGTCAATTTCTTAAACCTATAATATAACTATATAATACAAATAACCATGATAGAACTTATCCCAGCCATTGATATTATAGATGGAAAATGTGTACGTTTATCACAAGGTGACTATTCTTCAAAACAGATATATCATACTCACCCGGTAGAAGTAGCCAAAGAATTTGAATCTTATGGCATCAAACGATTGCATATTGTCGACTTAGATGGAGCAGCTTCTCATCATGTAGTCAACTATCGCATTTTAGAGCAAATAGCCAGCCGTACTTCTCTTGTCATCGACTTTGGAGGTGGTATAAAAAGCGACGAAGATCTCATCATCGCATTTGACAACGGTGCTCAAATGGTTACATTGGGTAGTGTAGCCGTGAAACAACCGGAGCTTTTCTCACGATGGCTTACTCAATATGGAAACGAAAAAATTATCCTTGGGGCTGATGTAAAAAACGAAAAAATTGCCATTGCTGGATGGAAAGAAGAAAGTTCACAAGAACTGATGCCTTTCTTGGAAAACTACCGTAGTAAAGGTATCTCAAAAGTATTGTGTACCGACATTAGCCGTGACGGAATGTTGGAAGGACCTTCTACAGCACTCTACCAGCAAATTATGTCGGCTTACCCAGACCTTTACCTAATAGCTAGTGGAGGAGTCAGTAGTATAGATGATATTCTGAAGTTACACGAGATAGGTGTTCCTGCTGTAGTAATCGGAAAAGCGTTATACGAAGGACGTATTTCCATCAAAGAGTTAAGCCGTTACCTATAAACGTTTGAAAACAATACATATAATATGTTAGCCAAAAGAATTATCCCTTGTTTGGACATCAAAGACGGACAAACTGTAAAAGGTACCAACTTTATCAACCTCCGACAAGCAGGCGACCCAGTAGAATTAGGACGCATATATAGCGAGCAAGGAGCAGACGAGTTGGTATATCTGGATATTACCGCCAGCCATGAAAACAGGAAGACTTTTACACATCTTGTGGAACAGGTAGCAGCACAGATTAATATCCCTTTTACAGTAGGAGGAGGAATTCACGAGTTAAAGGATGTAGAACGGTTACTGAATGCAGGTGCCGACAAGATTTCCATCAACTCTTCAGCCATCCGTACTCCACAACTGATTGACGAAATAGCAAGACATTTCGGTTCACAGGTTTGCGTTGTCGCCATTGATGCCCGCCAAACCGAGCATGGATGGAGATGTTTTTTGAATGGAGGACGAATAGAAACAGATTTGGATCTATTTGCCTGGGCTCACGAAGCCAACGAACGGGGGGCAGGAGAAATTCTGTTTACCAGTATGGACCACGATGGTATTAAACAGGGATATGCTAACACAGCACTGGCTCAATTAAGTGAACGACTGACCATCCCTGTTATCGCATCGGGAGGAGCCGGCAGCAAAGAACATATAAAAGAAGCTTTTACAGAAGGAAAAGCCAGTGCTGCACTTGCTGCCAGTGTTTTTCACTTTGGAGAAATAAAAATTCCCGAATTAAAACAATATCTTTGCTCAGAAGGTATCAATGTAAGAATTTAAAAAAAAGAACACATTATGACACTCGATTTCAAGAAAATGAACGGATTGATTCCGGCCATCATTCAGGACAATTATACCCAGAAAGTACTGATGCTGGGATTTATGAACGAAGAAGCCTACCGTAAAACCGTAGAAAGCAATAAAGTAACATTCTTCAGCCGTACTAAAAACCGTCTGTGGACTAAAGGAGAAGAAAGTGGAAATTTTCTCCATGTAGTATCTATACAGTCTGACTGCGACAATGATACTCTTCTCATCAAAGTACACCCCGAAGGACCGGTATGTCATACTGGAAGTGATACTTGCTGGGGAGAAAAGAATGAACAGGACATCATGTTCCTGAAAGAGTTACAAGATTTCATCGACAAACGTCATGAAGAGATGCCGGAGAAATCATATACCACTAGTCTGTTTCAGTCAGGCATCAACAAAATGGCACAGAAAGTAGGGGAAGAAGCTGTAGAAACTGTCATCGAAGCATGCAACGGCACAGATGAACGACTCATTTACGAAGGAGCCGATTTACTTTATCACCTCATCGTATTGCTTACCTCTAAAGGTTATCGCATCGAAGATCTTGCACGGGAATTGAAAGAGCGTCATAGTGAAAACTGGAAGAAGCATTAATCAAATTCAGTATACATGGAAGAAACACTTCTCATCTCTTATAAAGGAGTAGATATCAACCAGCAGGCCCTTGGTATTTTGAATCAGGTAAATTTCGAATTACACAAAGGAGAATTCATCTATTTGATAGGAAAAGTAGGAACAGGTAAATCAACTTTTCTGAAAACTATCTATGGCGAATTGGACATTGCCGGAGGAGAGGCTACTGTATTAGGCTACAACATGCGTACTATCAAACAAAAACAAATAGCTGATTTACGCAGAAAGTTGGGAATCGTTTTTCAGGATTTCCAGCTGTTGACAGACCGTTCTGTATACGAAAATCTGGAGTTTGTACTCCAAGCCACCGGATGGAAAAACAAGACCGACATACGCAACCGTATACAGGAAGTTCTGGAATTAGTAGGAATGAGCAATAAAGGATATAAGATGCCTAACGAATTATCGGGAGGAGAGCAGCAGCGTATTGTCATAGCAAGGGCCATCCTCAACAAACCTGAAATCATCATTGCCGATGAACCCACAGGAAATCTGGATATAGAAACAGGCAATAAAATCGTTGAGTTGCTGCATCAAATCTGCCAACAAGGCTCAGCTATTATCATGACAACCCACAACTTGAGTTTTCTCACAGAATATCCGGGAAAGGTATATCGATGTGAACAGCACAAGCTACAAGGAGTTAGTGATTTATAAAAAAAGTCAACCATCGTACATTTTATTGATAAAAAAGAGTTTGTATTCATTTTATCACTATATTTGTGCGCTAAAATTATTATAGAACAATTAAAAATTCGGAACAAGAAAATGAAAGTTTTAAAGTTTGGAGGAACATCGGTAGGCTCTGCTCAGAGAATGAAGGATGTTGCCAAATTGATTACTGACGGTGAACAGAAAATTGTAGTTTTATCTGCAATGTCAGGTACGACAAATACCTTAGTTGAAATTTCGGATTATCTTTATAAAAAGAATCCCGAAGGTGCAAACGAAGTCATCAACAAGCTGGAAGCCAAATATAAACAGCACATCGAGGAACTTTATTCTACCGAAGAATATAAACAGAAAACATCAGAATTTGTAAAATCTGTATTCGATTATATCCGTTCTTTTACAAAAGATTTATTTACTTTATTTGAAGAGAAAGTAATCCTTGCACAAGGTGAAATCATCTCTACAAATATGGTTACCAACTATCTGTGCGAACAGGGAGTAAAAGCTGTTTTATTGCCTGCATTGGAATTCATGCGCACAGACAAGAACAGTGAACCGGATCTTACATACATCCGCGAAAAACTTGCCGTACAGTTGGAAGAACATCCCGGACAGGAAATCTACATTACTCAAGGATTTATCTGCCGCAATGCATATGGAGAAATAGACAACCTGCAGCGTGGAGGAAGCGACTATACCGCTTCACTGATTGGTGCGGCTGTCAATGCATCTGAAATTCAGATTTGGACAGATATCGACGGTATGCACGACAACGACCCACGTATTGTTGACCATACTTCTCCGGTACGTCAGTTGCACTTCGAAGAAGCTGCAGAATTGGCTTATTTCGGTGCTAAGATTTTGCATCCAACTTGTGTACAGCCTGCTAAATACGCTAATATTCCGGTACGTTTGCTCAACACTATGGAACCTGCAGCTCCAGGTACACTGATTTCAAACGACACTGAAAAAGGTAAAATCAAAGCAGTAGCAGCAAAGGATAATATTACAGCTATCAAAATCAAATCGAGCCGTATGTTATTGGCTCACGGATTCTTGCGTAAAGTCTTCGAAATTTTTGAAAGCTACCAGACTGCCATCGACATGGTTTGTACTTCGGAAGTAGGTGTATCAATGTCGATAGACAACACCAAGCATTTGAATGAAATCATCGATGACTTGAAGAAATACGGTACTGTAACTGTAGACCACGATATGTGTATCGTATGCGTAGTAGGTGATTTGGAATGGGAAAACGTAGGTTTCGAAGCAAAAGCTTTGGATGCCATGCGAGATATTCCGGTACGTATGATTTCTTTCGGCGGAAGCAATTACAACATTTCTTTCCTGATTCGTGAATCAGATAAGAAAAAAGCATTACAGTCACTTAGCGACGTATTATTTAATCATAAATAATTGATTATCCCTCATTGACATAAGCGGATGGTACGGTTTCACTCAAGCCGCGTCATCCGCTTTTATTTTTCACTTATAATATATAAAGACTAAACAAGTATGAAAGGAACATTTCCGATTAACAAATTCAGGGAACTAGAAACACCTTTTTATTATTATGATGCCAACCTGCTGCGCGACACATTGCAAGCAATAAAAACTGAAGCAGGAAAATATAGCAAATATTGTGTACATTATGCAGTAAAAGCCAATGCAAATCCTAAGGTATTGAGCATTATCCGTGAAAGCGGACTGGGGGCAGACTGCGTGAGCGGAGGAGAAATCAAAGCCGCTATCAAAGCAGGATTTCCTGCCAGCAAGATTGTATATGCCGGAGTTGGTAAAACCGACTGGGAAATCAATTTGGGGTTAGACTATGATATTTTCTGCTTCAATGTAGAATCGGTACCCGAATTGGAAGTTATCAATGAGCTGGCCGAAAAGAAAGGTAAAATAGCTCGCGTAGCTTTCCGTATCAATCCAGACGTAGGTGCACATACACATGCCAATATTACTACCGGTTTGGCTGAAAACAAGTTCGGTATCAGTATGAAAGATATGGATGGTATCATCGACCGCGCTTTGGAAATGAAAAACGTCAACTTTGTAGGTTTGCATTTCCACATTGGTTCACAGATTCTGGACATGGGAGACTTTGTAGCTCTTTGCAACCGTATCAATGAATTGCAGGAGAAACTGTATGCACGCCAAATCATTGTAGAACACATCAATGTAGGTGGTGGTTTAGGTATAGACTACGCACACCCCAACCGTCAGCCAATCCCTAACTTTGCCGAGTATTTTGCTACTTATCATAAACACCTGCGTCTGCGCCCACAGCAAACCCTGCATTTCGAATTGGGACGCGCAGTAGTAGGACAATGTGGTAGCCTCATCACCAAGGTGGTTTATGTAAAACAAGGTACCAACAAGCAGTTTGCTATTGTAGACGGTGGTATGACCGACCTGATTCGTCCTGCACTCTATCAGGCATATCACAAAATTGAAAATATCACTTCCGAAGAAGCTGTAGAAACATACGACGTAGTAGGACCTATCTGCGAATCATCGGATGTGTTTGGTAAAGCAATCGACTTGAATAAGGTGAAACGAGGAGACCTCATTGCACTGCGTTCTGCCGGTGCATACGGGGAAATTATGGCTTCGGGATACAACTGCCGAAACCTGCCACAAGGATATACTTCGGATGAACTAGTATAAAGATATAACTCTATCTATATTTTATAAAAGACTGTTTCTGCATGAAGCAGTCTTTTTCTTTTTAAAGAGAACACAGCCCGATATTTTTCATTACTTTTGCACCGTTCAATGAAAAATAAACAATGGAAGCAACTGATATCTGTACACTCTCTACCCTATCCATTGGGTTATGTGGAATACTATTTCTAATCCAGTTATATTATATCTTTGGCGTATACAACCGTATCCACTGTGCTCGCCGCAACACCTCCCCTGCTCCGATACAATATCCTCCTATCTCAGTAATTATTGTCACTAAAGATTCAGGAAAAGCATTAGAAGAAAATCTTCCGGCTATTCTCGAACAGGACTATCCGGAGTTTGAAGTTATTGTTATCAATGATAAGTCGGCAGGTGAAGACGATGACATACTGAAACGCCTGTCTTTACGTTATCAGAATCTTTATCAGAGCTTCATCCCGGAAAGTGCCAGATATGTGAGCCGGAAAAAGCTTGGCATAGCAATGGGAATACGCGCCAGCCGATACGAATGGCTTGTCTTTACAGAGCCTTATTGCCGTCCGACAAGCAAGAACTGGCTGAAAAGTATGGCTGGTCACTTTGATGACAAGACTGATATCGTATTAGGGTATAGCAACTACCTGCCTCAATCCGGATGGTTTGCACGTAAAATTACAACAATCGAGTTCTTCCATTCTTTACGTTTCTTAGGCAGTGCTTTAGCCGGACGTCCGTATATGGGTATAGGACGAAACTTAGCATACCGGAAAAGCCTATACGAACGTCACAAAGGATTCTCCGACCACTTACAACTGCAACGTGGAGAAGATGACTTGTTTATCAATGCCGTAGCAAGAAAAGAAAATACACAAGTGGCTACAGAAGCAGAAAGTATCGTCCGCATGCCGGTACCTCCTTTTAAACGCATTTGGTACGAAGAACAAATGAATCATTTAGTTACCGGACACTATTACAAAGGTGTTTCCCGACTGATGAATGCCATAGAAACCGGCACATGCATTCTTTTCCAGTTGACTACACTCTGTGCTTTAGCATTAAGCATTTTCCAACAGTGGTGGACGGGAGTAGCCATAGCCTTTCTGCTTTGGCTGATACGCTTCGCATGCCTGATGATGGTTTTCCGAAATACAGCAAAAGACTTGCAGGAAAATCTTTGTTGCATATTCCCGTTCTTCGATATGGCTCGCCCGTTTTGGAGCATAGGTATGAAAATCCGCTATTTGTTCCGTACCAAAACCGACTTTATGCGGCGATAAGATTGGGGATAAGAAAAGCTTTTATTCTTTGTGATTTACTCCATAACCAAACAAAGCAAAATCGCCCAGACAAGGATCGCCGGGAAACACTTTTTCCAGTGCGGCTGTAATCTTTTTCGCATTGTTCAGCGAAAAGGAAGCACTTTCGGTCAGCCCCAACTGATAGGCCACCCTACACACGTGAGTATCTAAAGGTATGACGAGTTGCGAAGCCGACATAGTAGACCAGATACCAAAGTCTACCGGCGAACCGGTACGAATCATCCAACGCAAAAACATATTCAGTTTCTTCTGAGGACTGCGATCGGAAACTCCTAAAAAACTACACAGTTGCTGCATGGGGATACCCTTGTATTCCTTCAAAGCATCTTCCAGTGTTTTTCCTGCAGCATATACTCTATATAGTTTTTCAAAGTATCCACGAACATCGGCATAAGACAGCATACGATAAAAGCTACGACCATCCGATTCCGGAAAATCATCTCTCCATTTTCCGGATAAAACATAAGTCAACGGTGCATGCCCCATGATTCTATCCAGTTCATCAGCTTTCTTCAGAATCTGAATCCTGTTACCAAAGCTCAATACCGCTGTCAGCAGCCCACTGATTTCGATGTCTTCTTTCACCGTATACCGATTCGGAAACTGTACCGGATCGGCCGCTATAAAATCACTACAATGATACTCTTCTGCCCATTTACAGAGACAAGTATCCAATTCATTCTTTGTCAGCATAATATATACATAAAAAATGCCATCCTTCGCTTACGCGCCGAATGGCATTTCCTTTTATTTCATGAGTCTACAATCAGTTGAAATAATAAAGGAAAGTAGCAATACCTTCGAGTGCTTTTTTCTTTTCTCCTTCTATTTCGATAGCAAACTTAATTTCAGCCTTTGCAGTACCACGCAAATTTACCAGTGAATGCAAATGAGCTACCATACGAATTTTCTGTCCTGACAACACAGCCTGACCGAACTTCATTTTATCCATTCCGTAGTTTACCATCATTTTCAAGTTGTTCACCTCGATAATCTGATTCCAGAAATAAGGCAACAATGAAAGGGTGAGATAACCGTGTACGATAGTGCTCTTAAACGGACTTTCTGCTTTAGCTCTTTCAACATCAACATGAATCCACTGATGGTCTAAAGTTGCATCAGCAAACTGATTAATACGTTCCTGAGAAACTTCCAGCCACTCGGATACACCAATCTGCTGTCCCAGCAGTTTTTCAAATTCTTCGTACGAATTAATAATTACCCTAAAATCCGCAACTATCATCCAATACACGATTAAGGGTAGATTTATGAG
>UQPQ01000061.1 GCA_900542985.1 uncultured Bacteroides sp. | reverse complement strand
CGACTCATAAATCTACCCTTAATCGTGTATTGGATGATAGTTGCGGATTTTAGGGAAGAATTTTTTGAATCATTGGAACCTGCATTTTCTCATTTTACTTTGAAAGGGTCTTACTCATTGACTGCAGATAGAGGACCGGCTGATGTAACCAACTCTAAAGTGATTATTAATAGCTACAATCCTTACCGTCCGTTTACCGAAATTCAGGAACCGGGATTGCAGATTATCGATTTGGAAAATAGTGAGCTGACTTATGAAAAGAAACATGAGTTGAATATCGGAGTGGACATGGGATTCCTTAATAACCGTATTAATTTTGCTTTGGACTGGTATACACGTAACAATTACGACTTGATTGGAGCTGTTAATACACAGGGTGTAGGTGGTACAATCTTGAAGTTGGCCAATGTGGCTTCTATGAAATCTCACGGTGTAGAATTTACATTGAGTACTAAGAATATTGTAACAAAAGATTTTACTTGGCAAACAGATTTTATTTTCTCTAATGCAAAGAATGAGGTTACTGATTTGCAACAGAATGCAAATGTAATGGATCTAGTTTCTGGAACAGGATTTGCAAAACAAGGTTATCCGGTTCGTGGTTTGTTCTCTATTCCGTTTAAAGGGTTAGATGAAAATGGTATTCCTTTGATAGAAAATGAAAATGGGGAAATTACAAGTACTAGTATTAATTTTCAGGAACGTGACAATACCGATTTCTTGATTTATGAAGGACCTACCGATCCGACTATTACCGGTAGTTTTGGTAACGTGTTTACTTACAAAGGCTTCCGTTTGAATGTCTTTATGACTTATTCATTTGGAAATGTGGTTCGTTTGAATCCTGTATTCAATGCGGTATATTCGGACTTGACTGCGATGACACGTGAATATAAGAATAGATGGACTACTCCTGGTGATGAAAATATTACTAATATTCCTACTATTCTTCCGGCACGTATGTACAATGAAAATTCAGATTACAAATATGCTTATAATGCATATAACTATTCTGATGTACGTGTAGCAAAGGGTGACTTCATTCGTATGAAAGAAATTTCATTATCTTATGATTTCCCGAGAAAATGGATTGAACCGCTCAAGTTGTCTAACTTGTCATTGAAAGTTCAGGCTACTAACTTATTCCTGCTTTATGCAGATAAGAAACTGAATGGTCAAGATCCGGAATTCTTCAATGCAGGTGGTGTAGCATCTCCTGTACCACGTCAGTTTACATTTACCTTAAGACTTGGTTTATAAATTATAGAATGATTATGAAAACGAAATATATTTTATTATCTGCTATTATGGGGGCTTCTGTGAGTTTAACCTCATGTGAAGACTTCTTAGGAGAAATGCCGGATTCACGTACTGAGATTACGCCGGAAAATGCCGCTTATTTATTGGTGTCGGCCTATCCTACCAGCGCTATGCCAATAGAGATATTCGAAATGTATAGTGATAATACAGATGCTTACCCAAATCGTTTTTCTGCGATGGACCGATTACAAGAAGACCTGTTTAAATGGGCAGATACTTCTCAGAATGGTACGGACTCGCCGTCAATGGTATGGGAAGGTTGCTATAAGTCTATTTCTGCTTGCAATGAGGTGCTGAAAATGATAGAAGAACAGGGTGATCTTTCTTCTATGAGTGCATTGAAAGGAGAAGCGTTGGTTTGTCGTGCATACAATCATTTCATTTTGGCTACAGTCTTTTGTAATGCTTATGGCAGTCAGGCTGAGTCTGAATTGGGTTTGCCTTATATGAAAACAGTAGAAACAACAGTTTCTCCTTCTTATGAACGAGGCACATTGGCCGAATTGTATAAGAATATTGAAGAGGATTTACTGGCTGGTATTCCTTTGCTGGATGACAGTAAATATTCTATTCCGAAATATCATTTCACCAAAAATGCAGCTTATGCATTTGCAACCCGTTTTTATCTGAATTATACACAGCCTGATTTGTCTAATTATGATAAGGTAATTGAGTACAGTTCAATGGTATTGGGTGATAATCCTTCGGTAAATATGCGTGATTGGGCTGCTATGGGTGCCTTGTCGGTGAATGGAGATATCCAACCTAATGCTTATGTAGAATCGGATGACAATGCAAATCTGTTGTTACATAGCTATCATTCATACTGGGGCTATATCAGTGGTCCTTATGGATTAGGTGAACGTTACTCTCATGGTCCGATTGTATCTTACGAGACCAACCGTTCGAATGGTCCTTGGGGTAGTTTCGCTGCCGGTGATAATAACATTTATCATTTGGGAGTGTGGAGTAACTCTTCTGGACTGCCTACTAAAGTAATTACCAGAAAAATAGCTCAGTATTGGGAAATTGTGGATGCTGTAGCTGGAACAGGTAACGGTTATTGTGTAAACGCTGCGTTTACTACCGATGAATTGCTGTTGTGCCGGGCAGAAGCTTATACCATGAAAAAGAATTATGACTTGGCTCTGAACGATCTGAATATATGGATGGCTGCTTATACGAAGCAAACTGTTCCGATGACAGAGGATGTAATCAATTCATTCTATAATGGCTTGAATTATTCTACTCCTACAGATGCCACAGTAAAGAAGGAACTTCATCCTGAATTTGCCATTGCTCAGGGAACACAGGAAAATATGATTCATGCTATTTTACATGCGCGCCGTATCACTACTTTGTACGAAGGTTTGCGTTGGTTGGATATCAAACGTTTTGGTATTACCGTTTACCGTCGTTTTATTCGTGATGATGGTGGTATCGATGTAACCGATAAAATGGAACCTAATGATCTTCGCCGTGCAATTCAGTTGCCAAGCGACGCGATTTCGGCCGGTATTCAACCTAATCCTAGAAACTAATAGAAAGGGGAGAGAATTATGAAAAAATATTTTATCTATATGTGTATGTGTTTGTTGCCTGTAGCTTTGCTCTCTTGCAACAACGATGACAATGAAGTGGACACCTCCTATAGTGTTTTCGATGATACTAATGTTGAAGGTGAAGAGCCTAACGAATTTGATAACTGGTTACTGAAAAACTATATTTATCCTTATAATATTCAGGTGAAATATAGATTGGATGATAATGAAACAGATGTAGAGTACGACTTGGTTCCGGCAGATTATGAAAAGGCTTTTGCGCTGGCAAAAATTGTAAAATATGTTTGGATGGAAGCTTATGATGAGGTATGGGGTATAGAAACAACCCGTACTTATGTTCCGAAACTTATCCAGATGATTGGTAATGTAGCTTATACAGAGTCTGGTATGATTTTGGGACAGGCTGAACAGGGAATGAAAGTGACCTTATTTAAAGTCAATGATTTGGATATACAAAATCTTAATATTGCGGAACTGAATGAGTATTATTTTAAAACAATGCATCATGAATTCTGTCATATTCTGAATCAGCGTAAACCGTATGACACAGCTTACGACCGTATTACGGAGGCTGATTATGTAGGTTCTGATTGGTATCAGATTAGAGATGAACAGGCTTTGCAGAGTGGTTTCATTACTCCGTACTCAATGGATAGAGGTACAGAGGACTTTGCCGAAATGGTTTCTGTATATGTAACAAATACCGCTGAGCAATGGGAAGATTGGATGAAGGCTGCAGAGCCCGATCCGGATAGTCCTTATTATCGGGAAGATGTGAACGGACGTGCTATTTTGGAACAGAAGTTTGATATTGTGTACCGATATATGAAGGATTCTTGGGGAGTAGATTTAAACGAATTGCGTGATGTCGTACAGAGACGTCAGGGTGACTTCCAGAATTTGTTTAACTAACAAAAACGTGTGAATATGAAAAAATTACTATTATATGGTTTTTTGGTTGCTGCCAGTTTGTCGGTAGAGTCATGCCTTTTTAGTGAAGATGATTTGTTTGAGCAGTCTTCTGCAGAACGATTGAATTCTTCTATCATTGAACTTAAGGAACTGCTGTTGAGTGCCGAAAATGGTTGGAAATTGGAGTATCGTTATGGTAGCGGAGGTGTTGAAGGAGCTGCTAATATTTTTATGAAGTTCAGTGCAAACGAAGTGGAACTGGCTTCTGATTTTGCGACAAGTTCTTATGCTCCGGGAGAAACATGTACTTCTATGTATACGGTTAAGTCGTATAATGGCACCGAATTAAGTTTCGATTCTTATAATGAAATTCTTCATGCATTCTGTACTCCGAATGGTTATGGTGATCCAGGATATCAGGGCGATTATGAATTTATGATTCGTAGTATTTCTGATAATGAAATTCATTTGACAGGAAAGAAGGGAGATGTGGATATGGTGATGACCAAGTTAGCCTCTTCTTTGGATTGGGCTACATACTTACAGGCGGCTGCAAAGGTATCAGAGGAATCGGATCTTCCCTTCTTTAATGTGATTGTAGCAGGACAGAATGTTGGTCGATTGGCGAGAACGTATATAGACCGTTCTTTTACTCTTTCTACTCAAAATCAGGAAGGAAGTGTGGTTACTGAATATTATCCATTTATCTGTACAGATACAGGTATTGAATTATTGGAACCTCTTACTTACCAAGGTATTACTTTACAAAAATTTACATGGAATAAGGCAGACTATACATTGACTTGTATGGATGAAGGTGTAGACGTAAAATTGGTGTATACACGTCCGGAGAATTTTACAAAATATATAGGTAAATACTTGTTTACGGGCACAGGGGGGGCATTGGATGGTAATATTATGCCGTTGGAGTTGTATAAAGAGGGAAGAACTTTGTCTCTTTCGTATACATTGAACTATACAAGTGGTGCAAAAGGTAATTTCCGAATACTGTTTTCTTATGATGTTACTACGGACCGACTTTATATAGATGGAAAGAATAGCCCTGGAGATTTTAATGGAGATGCTATGTCATTATTATTAGGATTTCCTGCTGGAGGTGGTTATTATTCTTATTTTACTACACAGGATTTTCAGATGCAAAGTATAAATGAAGTGGATGAAAATAATAATATGAAGATCTCTTTTAATATTCCTGAGGATTTTAAAGCATCAGGTGCTTCTTGTCTACTCTTTATGGTACCAGGTGTGACAATAGCTGATGTTTGGAATGATGGTTTTAGTATGACTAAGGTGCAATAAAAATAGTTGAACAATGATGAAGAATTTATTAAATATCCTGATGCTATGCTGCTGTATCTTCTTGGCTGCATGTAGCAATGATGACAGTCCTGTAGATAGTGGGCTGCAAGTAATAGCGACCTCTGGCATAGACTTTTCTGCTGGAGGTGGAGAAGGGACGATTGTTGTAAGTGCGAATGGGGTTATTTCTGCGAGTTCTGATCAAGACTGGTGTAGTGTAACTGTGGAGGGAAGTACGGTATATGTAGTTGCTGCTACTTCTACAGAAATGACAAGTCGTTCGGCATTGATTACAATTTCTTCTGAGAGTGGTTTTGTTGAGGTACCTATAGTACAGTCTGGGCTTATTATTGTAATGAATGAATATAATTTATATCATTCGTTTACGTACGAAGGAGGAAAGTTGGTATATCCTTTCAAAACAAATACAAATTATTCTATAGAATATCCAGAAGATGCAAAATCTTGGTTATCCTATGAAGTAGATGAAGCGAATAATCAAATACTTTTTACTGTATCTAATAATGTTTCTCGAACTCCTCGTGGGGCAGAAATAAAGCTTGTTGTAGGTGAAAAAGAAACAGTTCTTGGTATTTCTCAAATAGAGGTACAGAGAGAAGATATTGTAGGTCAGTGGAATTGTTCTTATGTTAGCGGATATGCTGATGGACAGGTTTTGTCTGGCCCAATATCAATTGTTGATGATTCTGAAACAGGCTTGATTACAACAGATTTGCTTGTAGCACAGCAATCTAATGCAGTTCTTCCTTTATTATTTGAAAATGGAGTATTGTATTTAAAAGGTAATACTATTGTAGGTATTTATGCTCAGAGTTATTATATGCAAACTGCAGTTATGGGCTCTGATGGCTATTTATGGTTACTAAATAGCATTGCTGTTCCTCAATATAAAGATGGAAATTTGATTTATCATTTTGGATATTCTTATAATGAGAATATGGGAAATGTTGGCGATTTAGGATTTTGTATTAGAGCACTAACATCATCCGGACAAAGTGCAGGTATATTGGAAACCTATGATAATTTTGTTATCAGTAAAGCCTTTAATTAATTAAGATAATTTTCTCTCTTATATAAAGTTTACATATTGGTGCAGTCGTTTTTGTGAAAAAGCGGCTGCACATCTTTTTTATAGAATTACTATGGGTATGAATTACAAATAGAGCTTTTATTATGTAGAAAGTGCTTTCATCCTTCTTACAGACAGGATGAAAGCACTTTTTTAAAAATAATGTAGAAATGAAATTTACAGAGTGAGCAGTTCTGAGACTGTATTTTTGTCTTCTTTCAGTTGTTCAATCAGGGCATCAAGATTGGGAAAACTTTGCTCTTTACGGATGAAGTGCTGAAACTCAATACGCATTTGTTTATGGTAGATATCACCCGAGAAATCGAGTATATTGACTTCTATGGAACGGTTTGTTCCATTATGAACTGTTGGTCGGCAGCCGATATTGAGCATTCCTTTGTACCGTTGTCCTTCGATATAAGTATATACTGCATATACCCCTTCGGCTGGAATCAGTTTGTCGGGGCAGGAGGGAAGAAGGTTGGCGGTAGGAAATCCTAATTTACGGCCTACCTTATACCCGTTTACTACTGTACCGTCTAAATAATAGGAGTAACCTAGGTAGTGGTTGGCTTGTGTTATGTTTCCTTCTTTTAATAAGGCACGGATTACAGAAGAGCTGATGGATATGTTTTCTTCCGTCAGAGCTTGTGCCTGAACTACCTTGATGTGTAATTCTTCACCATAGCGGCAATAGTCTTTAAAACCTTCGCTTCGATTGTGACCAAAACGATGATCATAGCCTATTACCAGGGTACGTACGTTGTATTGCTGGTGAAGAAACTGCATGAATTCGCGTGCAGTGAGGCAAGAGAGTTCGCGAGTAAAAGGCAGCATGATGCAATAATCTCCGGGAAGTGACTGTATGAGATTTGTCTTTTGTGGAAGACAAGATAGTAGTTGAGGCTGATAGTCACTTTGCATTACCTGGCGTGGATGAACCGGAAACGTTATCAGCGCCGTAGACAGACCTTCTTGCCGGGCTACTTCGGTTACCTGTTGGAGCAAGTACTGATGGCCGCGGTGTACACCGTCGAAACAGCCGATAGTGGCTGCACATGGAGGAAAAGAGAAGGACTGTATGGCGTCTGTGATAATTTGCATTGTACTGTAATTATTCGAATATTTTGTTTAAATCTGTTCCGGGTATATAATGAACTGCATGTATGCCTACTGAAGCTGCAGCCTGACAGTTTATTTCTGCATCATCAATAAAAAGAGTTTCTTCGGCAGATAATCCGGCTTCGTGCAGTGCTGTACGGAAGATGGCAGGGTCGGGTTTTGCCAGTCCCATACGGAATGATAGGAAAATCTGTTTGAAACAGTCTTTAAGGTCTTTCCCTTGATGCTGAAATGCATAAGCTGAACCATGTTCCCAATGCAGTTCGTTGGTATTGCTGAGCAGGTAAAGGTTATAACGGGAATGCAGGCTCTGTAATAGTTCCAGTTTTTCTTGAGGAATAGAGAGCAGCTCACTGTTCCATAAACGATCTATTTCTGCGTCTGGCAATTCTGCTCCTATGAGTTGGCGGATTTCTTTGCGGAAAGCGGGAGTATCTATATTGCCACATTCATAGTCTTTGAATACACCAAGTTCATTGGTTCCGTTCAGCAGTTCTTTTATGTGGGTTGCTCCGGCTTTTTCGAAAGCACGGATGCAACCTTCTACGTCGAGGTCCAGCAAAATGCCTCCCCAGTCGAAGATAATATTTCGGATGTTTGAATTCATCGTCGCATTATTTTTTGGTAAGACGTTTGATACCTCTCCATAATTCACCTATCCACAACACAGCAGAAGTTGCTCCTATAATGTAGAGCCATTCTATCGCTGGAAGCGGTTCTGTTCGGAATACTTTTCCACCGAAGGTGACGATAATAATCTGGCCAATCAGAATAATAGCTGCTACACTCAGCATTCCCAATGCATGACTGGCATCGCGGAAAATAGAATGGTTGGTTCCGAATACACTGGCATTAAACAGATTCCAGAACTGCAGCATGACAAAGATGGTAAAGAATATGGTGAGGTGATGTGTATCCATTCCTCCTGGAAGATGATTGAAATAAACCAAAAGCCCCATTAGGATAGCAAGGAATCCCAATCCTACTCCGAAAATGTTGTTGCGCATGGCGGGGGTAATGATGAAATCGCTTCGGCGACGTGGCTTTTCGTCCATGACATCCATGCTGGGTGAGATGGATGCCAATGCCATGGCAGCAAAAGTATCCATAATCAGGTTTACCCATAGCATTTGGGTTACAGTAAGAGGAAGTGCAGTACCGAAGAATGCTCCAAACAGTACGCTAAGCAAAGCTACTACGTTGATAGTAAGCTGGAACACGATAAAGCGCTGTATGTTTTTATAGAGTGATCGTCCCCACATTACAGCTGTAGCAATACTGTGGAACGAGTCGTCGAGCAAGGTAATGTCGCTGGCTTCCTTTGCAACCGAAGTTCCGGTACCCATAGACAGACCTACCTGAGCATGGTTGAGGGCAGGGGCATCGTTTGTACCATCACCTGTAACAGCTACGACTGCTCCTTTTTGCTGGAGCAATTGTACAAGACGCTGTTTATCCATTGGGCGGGCACGGCTCATGACTTTTAAGTCGAGCACACGTTCTAATGCTTCTTCATCGGTTAGGGCTGCAAACTCGACTCCGGTTATTCGGTTACGTTCCGTATCTTCCGGTTTCCACAAACCAATCTGGCGGGCAATCTCTGTAGCTGTTCCCGGAGTATCTCCTGTTACAATCTTGATACCGATTCCGGCAGACTGGCAGCGTTTTACTGCTTCGGGAACGTCGGGACGAATCGGGTCGCTGATGGCGAAAATACCAATGAAGGTCATTCCTCCTTCGTTTACCAGTTCGGCACAATCTTCTGAGGCCCCATCGGGAATGTATTTATAAGCTACGCCTAAGGTACGCATTGCCTTGTTCTGGTAAGCCAATAGCTGTGCATTGTACTGATTGATAGCGTCAGAAGTCAGATTACATTTACTCATGACAATTTCGGGAGCTCCTTTAATATAAAGTACTCGCTTCTTCTGGATAGGAGAATCTACTAAGGTAGCCATGTATTTACGTTCGGTAGAGAATGTAAGTTGGTTGACTACTTTGGCATTTTCACGAAGTTGCATATAGTTTTCTCCTTTGCTGTTGAGCCACAACAAAAGAGCTATTTCTGTAGGGTTTCCTACACCCGAAGGTTTTTCGCCTTCGCCTTTTTCTTCCAAAAAGGCGGTTGAATTGGCTGCAATACCTTCTGCTATCAGTTCCGGATGACTCTCGTCGAGTTGTGCTTCGTATACCTGCATCAGATTTTGTGTCAGTGTTCCGGTTTTATCTGTACAGATTACGGTAATGGCGCCCATGGTTTCGCAGGCATGCATTTTGCGTACCAGGTTATTGGTCTTCAGCATACGGCGCATGTTGAGTGCCAGACTGAGGGTAACGCTCATCGGTAATCCTTCGGGAACTGCTACTACGATTAAGGTAACAGCCATCATGAAGTATTTCAGTACGATACGGGCTATTTCCAGCCATTCGTGCCATCCGGTGACTTGAGTCGTAGTCAGATAGGCATAAAGGTCTTTGGCTGTAAAAGTAAGAAAGGTAAGGGTCGCAATGGTGAATCCTACTTTTCCTATCAGATTGGCTAGCTTGGTAAGCTGGATGTTGAGTGGGGTTTGTTCCCCGCTTTGTTCGGTTGCCTGACGGGCTACTTTCCCAATTTCGGTTGCATCTCCTACTCGTTCTACTTTCATCACTCCATGTCCGTCGGTAATGGTAGTACCGCGCATAACAGTATTTGACGGATAGGTGGCTTCTTCATCGAAATGAGCTTCATCTGTTGTTTTGTTGACCATTAACTCTCCTGTTAAACTTGATTCGTTCACTTGGAGTGATACAGCCTCTATCAGAATTCCATCGGCAGGTATTTCTTCGCCCGTATTCAATATTACAATATCGCCTACAACAATGTCTTTGCGGGGAATTTCACGTATTTTCCCGTCACGGATAACTGTAATGGGGGTTTCTTCTCCAACTGCATTCAGTAAGTCGAATTTTTTGCTGGCATCGTATTCAAAATAGAAACCGATTCCGGTAGCCAGAAAGATGGCAAAAAAGATACCAATGGTTTCAGCATATTCGCTTTCTATAAAGGAAATAATCAGAGAAAAAAATGCTGCAACCAGCAATACCCGTATTACCGGATCCTGGAATTTCTCCAAATACAACTTCCACATGGAAGGGCGTTTGGGAGGTGTTAATAAGTTGTTGCCGTGTGCCTGACGACTTGCAAGGACTTCTTGTTCTGACAAGCCTGTAAGGTGATTTTCTTTTGACTGTTGTGACATATGCCTAATTATTAAATTATTAAGTGGAACAAAAATACAACATATATTGATAAGTCTTGTCGCATTAGTTTTTTTTATTAATTTTTCCTTGCTAAATGTTGCAGGTTTCATCCTAATCCATTACTTTTGCATCAGTTTTGAAATGTTTAAAATTTCCAGGGCTTGTAGCTCAGTTGGTTAGAGCAACAGACTCATAATCTGGAGGTCCCTGGTTCAAGCCCAGGCTGGTCCACGAAGAAAATCAAGCACTTACAGAGTTTCTGTAGGTGCTTTTTCTTTTACTGGTGACCTTCAGGTGACCTTTTTAAAGCGAAACTTTATAAAAGTGACCTTCTGAAATTTCATTGGATTGCAGAGAATTTTTATAGATTTTTATCCTACTGTGGACTTGATATTGCGAAACATGATGCACACTTCAAATTGAAAACAGGATTTTCCATTAAGTATATTTGTAAGCCGTTGGAAACAAAGAATAAGCCAATTGGTAGGCTAATATAGGGACATTCATTAAATAGGGACATTCATTAAATAGTATAAAATTAGCCAACTAATTCATACACAAAGTATTGCGAATTAGTTGGCTTTTTTGTATCTTT
>UQPQ01000060.1 GCA_900542985.1 uncultured Bacteroides sp. | reverse complement strand
GAACTGATTCATAAAAAATATTTGTTTTTTATTGATTAAACACTACCAATTCCGCCAATGAGCTATTTTATTGCATCAACAACACATCTCTATTAGGATAAACAGATATAGATAACAGCGCTTCATCACTTTCTTTTTTATTTACGTTTTTTATTCCTATATTTCAGTTCTTTCAAGTATTTCATATATCCATTGAATAAATCAATGGTACGAGCCTCGCCTATGCGAATAGACATTTTGGGGTCATTGAACACACCGGGGAACTGATAGCAAAGAATTTTCTCAAAATTATCAAACAGATTCAGGTCGCGAATTATCTCTTCAACCGGACGTGGATACAAAGAATTGTCTGGATTAAAGAGGAATACTTCCAAATCAAACCAGAAATGAGCGTTTGCATCATCACATGCCTTTTGCAACATATCAGCAGCCTGCTTACCTGTCAAATCACCTTCCGGCATACGAGCAAAGCCAAATGGGCATAAAATGTCCAGATAGTTTAAAAGTTCCGGATAAGTATCCATACCATTAGGTACTTCAAAACTGTTGGTTGCCAACATCACCGGTTTACCCGGAGCAAAGCTGTTACAATAAGCCTTAAACTCCTTAAAGAAATTCACGATATCATCTTTTCTCTTTTTACGTATTTCGGGCAGTTGTTCCCAATTATCTAAACCGCCTCCACTTTCTTCAGACACATAAAAAGCATAAAAAGATTCGTGATGTCCATACATGTCCCAAAGTTCTTTGGCCACACGTTTATGCCACTCCAAAGATTCGGGAGTAAAATCGAACCAAGCAAACATACCCACGCCCATCAACACGTTCATACCTTGTTTATCAGCCTCGGATAGAATAGCTTCTATTGGGTCTTTAGCCGCAATATCCATGCGTCCGGGATATAACTTAGATGGATAAAAAGCCTTCCCTTGGTAATTATCTACATTTGTAGAATGCTTACCCACATATTGTTCATTACGGAAAACTTCTTGAATAACCATCATATTCATATCCAACTTATTCATTGAACGAACCAATTCGCGCCATTGATTATCGGTCATCTTCTTAATATCCTGATTCCAATGCTTTCCTTCAGTTTCACTCCAATGATAAATACCCGCCCATGCCCCAGATATTTGCTGTATGGAACGAATGTCCGACTGAATAACTTCGATTGAATTTACTTTCCGATATACGTTACCGCTTTCGGTAACCTTCAAGATCACCTTATGCTTTCCAACCTTATCCGCTGTAGGAATCACCACCTTCACCACATCCGATTTACCGGCAGCAATGTTCAACATGGTATCACAGAGCAGAGCAGATGCTTTTTCCTTCCCCCAATATAAAGAAACCTGATAAGTCTGTTCTACAGAGCTCTTATTTACAATTCCTCCACGAATATCTAACTTGACTTTATTCGTAATCTTTCCAGGTGGAATCAAGATCAAATCTATTAAGTCACCAGCTTGCACGCCTAGAGTACACAGCAGTGTAAAACAAAACAATAATATATTTTTCATGAATACAAAAAAGGTTTAACGAAATTTGCAATTAAACAATCTGATTAATAGAAACTATTTGGGAAAGTAACAAACGACTCTATTTCATTATTAGCAATCCGAATATAGGTATCAAACTTACGTTCACCTTCACGCAAAACAATGACGCGTGCGCCATTGGATGCCAAATCGTTATAAACTGTATTACCACCGGTATAACGACCATAAGCCAACAATACTTCCTTATAAGCCACAGCATAATCGTTATTATGATCGTGACCGACAAACATCCCCATTACATCTCCACACTCTTTAACCGAAGTAAAAAAGCCGGAATTGGTAGTAGGGCAACATACCATTTCAGCCTTGCAACCAAACATGCGATTTTTGTCTTCCATCAAAGCATCCTTATATTCAGGAATAGCAATGTGGAAGAAAGCCAATGCAGGCAGCGGAGTACCGCCATTATTTTCTGTAAACGTCTTGCTTTGTTCACGATACCAAGCAATCTGATCAAATTTAATCCAATCATAACCAGGGACAGACTTTACCTGAGTATAAGAGTGCGAGTCAATACAATACAGGAGAGCTGCATCCTTATTCTTATCGGTAGAAGACTTCACAGTCAGGACATAGTCCGGAGCCACATCCCCAATACGAACAGGCATCAAATTACCCTTTTTCTTTGAAATGTAATCATACAATTCCTGACGTGTATGATCGTATTCATCATCATGATTACCAAATACTACTGCATAAGGTATATTACGACGAATACATACATCCAATACTATATCCCATCCTTTAAAAGATTCATTGGACACAACCGCATCTCCAGTAAAAACTACACAATCAGGATGTTCTGCATCCAACACTTCATTCATTCTATCCAATGCTATCTGAGAATTGGCTTGATCATCGTATTTATAATGAACATCGGTAAACTGAACGATTTTAAAATCTCCATTTTTACCAAATTTCAATGTCTTTGGCTGTGCCCAAACTGAACATACATTCAACACTGCCAACAAACAAAACAATATTTCATTCATCTTCATTTTTGCTATATATTAAACCCCAAGTTTTGGATTGTCCAAAACTTGATTAGTATGATTCATTAATCTTTTAGAAATCACGTAAGGCAAAACCTCATAAATTATACATAGGGTGAGAATGAGCCTCACCCTATGTCAATCTGCATTATCCGGCAGATTTTAGTTCTAAATACTCACGGTAACAGATTATTTTCCTTTAAGTAAATTTTATATCCTTCATAGTTATTGGTTCCCTTCTTAAAGGTAACCCAACTGAAGTTGGTGATGTGTTCTGTAAAGAGACCTGCCACCAACAACTGTTCTTTCAATTCAGCCCAATCTTTCGCCTTATAAGGAACATTCGGACAGTTACAGCTTTTGAAAGATTCGATATCCACACCAAATATAACCCCATTCTCATCACAAGCTTTTTTAACTTCAGCATACCAGTTAGGCAAATCCACATCAAAGTCAACCAAACAACGGCCACCAATATCTTGTAAATAAAGATGGTCAATATTCGGAGTCTGTTTGAAAATACGTCCGAACCATTGTCCACAAAGATCAGCCGGCAAACCTCTCCATAAAGCAGGAGCAATAGATACTGGCTTATTGGATTTAGTCTTGATATAAGAAGCAACACCTTCCAAATACTTAGCCAGCATAGAAAGTGCCGGTTCTTGTTGCCATCCTACCGGATAAGAACCATCATGGAATTCTTCGGTGATGTACCAACCTACCAGACAAGGATTGTTTCCAAATTGTTCATAAACCTCATCAAACAACATCTTATTCCGTTCTGCATTGATGTTGTATTTAGTAGGATCAGTAGGGTCGGTCTTGCTATAATCACCCGGATACAATCCCAAAATGATTTTCATACCATTGCGTTCAGCAGCTTCAAACATTTTATCGATGATGTCACACTTCACTTGTACCCAGGGCAAATTAGTGTTCTTATAGAAAGATACATTGGTTTCATCATGATTACCGGTAAACTGCTGAGAATACTGAATAATCCACGTATCAATACCCACTTCTTTACTATCTCTAAATTGCTGATCCCAATCTTCATTCTCATACGCATCTTTATTCAACTGAATAAAAATACTTGAGAACTTAGGTGTACCTCCCTTTAATTCATAAGAGGTGAGCTGCTCCAAGTTATCAATTTGGCATTCTCCTTCCCAAGCCTTGCCGGAAGTATTTTCAATTTCAATACGGAAGCCCTCGTTGCGATTCATGAGCAGCGTATCAGATTGGGTACCTTCACCCTTCTTGTACAATTTAAATGCACTATAAGGCATAATCAAACGAGTCCAACCATCTTTCAACAAAATTTCAGTATCTTCATAAGCAAAATAAGACCAACGTCTGCGAGTGTAATCGTGAGGAGCTTCTGCGCTAAATTGCTTTTCGTCTTCCATAATGATAAAACGGAAAGTAGCATTCTGATTATGGCGGTTACCTTTTACCCAAATGGATAATCCTAGGGGATGGAAAGACAAGTCTACACGATAATCACCCCAACGCTGCTGAAAGTAAACCTTTTCAGGTGTACCGTCTTCGGATTGTCCTGTAAAGTTATACATCAGCTTAAAGCTGCCTGCCCCTTCTTTGGGGTCATCTCCTAATTCATAATCCAAGTAAGCTTTGCCAGCTTCTTTATCTGGATTAGAAATATCATAAATCTCACAAGCTAATTCATCATAAGGGTTAATAGACTTTACAGCCTTAGTATGATTGATAATCTGTTGTTTCTCTAGAATCAAATCATAACCATCGATTCTATATCCTTTATGTATGTCATCACTGCAGGATACAAATGCCAAAAACAGTGCTGATATTGATAATAAAAATGATCTTTCCATAATTGAATTTTCAAACTGTTAATTACATGTTTCATTTATAAGAAATACTTCTCGCAGTATTCAACCATTCCTAAAGCATAACATTCGCTATGCTTTAGGAACTGGCACTAAATACTATTGCGGATAATAATTCATCTTATACATTCTGATTCTTGACTCGTTTGTATCATAGCCAACAATAGTAGATGCAATATAGATATCATATCCTGTAGAAGTGGCTTCCTTATAGACTGCAATATCTCCCCAACGATTATAGTTGGTAGGTGCAATCTCATCACCACTGAACAAACAGAATTTATCGTAACCATCATCTTCCGGAGAAAGTTCCATCATGCTACGCTTAGTAATTTCAAACACCTTAACTCTGGCATTTGCCCAAGCTGTATAACCTTGTTCTATGAATGCTACAAATACATCATTGTTTACAGTAAACACCTTAAAGTCCAAAATCTTATAGGCATGACTTTGAGGATTCATCTCGGTAACTTCCATATACGGTGAGAAGATGTGAAAACGACTACCCTTCTTACCTTCTTGTGTTTCATCATCTTCATCTGCTGTAGAAGGGGAATAGAATGACAAATAATGATCGGAATCATCATCCAATGAAGCACGTTGTACTTGAGCACGATCCCAGTTACCACCAGCAGGTCCGTAACGCAATGTGTTCGGTTGATTAGCAGGAGTTACCAATTCTCCATCCTGCAATTCCCAATAATAAATAGTCATCATTCCTGGAGCCATACCATAAATAAATGCTTTACCTGAAGTTACATCTCCTATAACGCTGAATTCATAACCCAAATCATCCGGACAACCATCCCCTGCTGTATAATCCAGCAACAATATGTGTTCTTTCTTGGTTTCATCATAATAATATACCATAAATCCAGCACCATACGTATTATCACGAGCGGTCACCAAATGACCGGCATCGTCAGTATCAGCTTTCATCATAAATGAGCGAGCTGCCTCGATAGTAGTAACTGAAGAACCTGTCTTCATATCATAACGATAAATCTTTCCATCGTACTCTTGTACATTCAATCCCTGAGCATTGATAGCCAAACCAGTGATATTACGGCTAGCAATATTCAACTCAACGGCATTTTTATCCCACAACTTACTGAAGCGTGTTTTCGGAGGCGTGGGTAAAATTCGAATCGTATTGTGATGTTTATTACCATTTACATCAATAACAGTAACAAATACAGGATTGGTGAAATCTGTTTCGCCCTTAAATGGATTTTCCATATAACAGTTGTGTTCCAGACTCACTGTACACATCAAACGAGTCAAATCCAAAGGAGCGTCATCTGTAGTAGGCACCTTTACTGTGATTTCTTCATTTTCCTCATAAGGACCTTTCTTTGTAGCCGAATATTCTGCAGGATTACCCGGAATCTTAATAGTAACATTCAACAAACCATTGACTTGATCTGTTCGTCCTTCAGCCAAATCAGGAGACTCACAAGAAGCCAAGGCTCCTATAAACAGACATGCTAATATCGTAAGTTTATTCAATAATTTCATAACCTTAAATTTAATTATTTCCACTCATCAAATTGTTCACATGCAGTGTTCTGTTGCAATTCCGACAACGGAATAGGAAAACGATTGTATTTTTCCAAATATACACGCGTAGAACCGGCATCACAATCCACTACTTTATATTCATAAGTACCTTCACTAGTCTTGGTGGGTTTGATTCCCTTCATATGAACATCATTCAGCAATGTTGTACCCAATCCCCAACGGCGGATATCCCAAAAGCGATGTCCTTCAAAAGCCAACTCAATCATTCTTTCATGACGAAGCAATTTCATAAACTCAGTCTTGTTCTTAGCAGATTTTGCAGGCAAATCAACTCTGGCACGCACTTCATTCAAGGCCTCCAATGCTGCAGGAATATCCCCTTGTTCTGCCATAGCTTCTGCATAAATCAACAAGACTTCAGCATAACGCATATAGTAATACGTCAAGTCCGTTGCTCTTATGCCATTCTTAGGTAAATTCTCATCAAACAACTTGCGCATATAATAACCAGTACAGGTAGTACCACCTCCTAATGCATAACCATCGTTACATCCCTCATAGGTATAAAGCGTTTGCCCCTTCCAAGGTGCACCGTTATAAAGAATCGATGCATAGAAACGCGGTTCACGACCTACATACGGATTCGCTTTCATTGTAGGATCAGACCAACTGAACTCACGTCCATCTGCCATTTCGTAAGCAGATACCAAATCCTCAGTAGGACTGGCTTCTGCATAACCTCCATCGCTGGGTGGACAATAAAAATAATCAAACGAATAGTCCATCTCATCATCATAAGAATAACCACATTCTATAATACTTTCATTATTATCTACACGCGCACTTCTTCTGTTCATGAACAATTCACCGTAACCTTTATCTGGACGGCTAGGATTCTTATACAAAGCATAACCTAACTTCTTCACTTCCAAAGCAGCATCGGATGCATCTTTCCAACGTTGCGCATAAAGCATGGCACGAGCCAACATTCCCCAAGCTGCACCTTGAGTGACACGTCCAGTATGAGTAGCTTCTCCCCAAGGATCTTTGGTAGCATCATCCCAACGCTTGGGCAGATATTTCGCAGCAAACGTCAAGTCTTCATAAATGAAATCCCAACATTCTTCAGGAGTACAACGAGCATGGTTCTTTTCTCCCATTACCGGAAGTTCCTTATGCAAGATAAAGCTGGCACCAAATCTTTTAGCCAAATCAAAATTCACTAATGCACGGAAAAAACGGGCCTCAGCCTCAGCTTCATTAGCTATGCTCTCTGGAAAATTACCTCTATGTTCTGCCAAGTTATGCAAGAATCTACAGCAAGATAGTTGCCATGTATGACGGTTATCCCAATTATTGAAAGGATTAGCGGCAGGAGTAATCGGAGCAGATCCAAAAACAAACAGGTTTTCTGAATCACGTGGCCCATTCATCTTTAGAATATCCGTACATGCATCATTCTCTACCTCACTTCCGTAATAACCTCCAATCAACGAATAAAAGCCATTTAAATTTAAACGTAAATTGTCAACATTTGACCAGGCTACATCCTCTGAATAACTATCCGTCAAAATTGGGTCGATATTACACCCCATCAATGACAGCATTGCGAATGCAGTAACAGCAAGAATTTTATTTTTTGATTTCATTTTCTTCATTTTTAGAATGTAACATTTAATCCCAATTCATACGTACGTTGTTGTGGATAGTATCCTTGATTAACACTCGGCATTTCAGGATCCAAATGCTTCAAATGGGAAAATGTTAACAAGTTACCACCAGAAACATAAAAACGTACTTTTTTAATGCCTGCCGGTGTAACCCATTGAGATGGCAATGTGTAACCAATCTGCATACTTTTCAAACGTATGTAGGTACCATTTTCCACCCACCAAGAAGACATTTTACCACCATTATCCCGTGAAACAATACCCAAACGAGGATATTCTGCATCCGGATTATCAGGACGCCAAGAGTTTTCCACCAAATAGTAAGGAGTATTACCATCACAATAAAAAGGTTTTGTATAGAAAGTATTATCGTAACCTACATTCGCATACATTCCACAGAGATTCACATCAAACAAAGCCGCACCTTGCCACAACATAGAGAAATCTATACCTTTCCACTCAGCTCCGATATTTAAACCAAACATCATTTCCGGTGTACTACTACGACCGATGGGTACTCTATCCTGATCATAGGTAATCTTACCATCACCGTTGATATCTTTCAGTTTAATATCACCAGGAAGTGTAGGACCATAAACTGCGCTGTGTGCAATTTCTTCTTCCGTCTGGAACAAGCCTTCTGCTACAAATCCCCAATACTCACCCATCGGACGTCCAGTACTACGCATATAATTAGGTACATTAGGATCTTCTGTCATTTTTAAAATCTTATTACGTGCCCATGAAATGTTACCACGAACATTGTAGCTAAAATTTTTAATACAATTATGGTGTGTCAACACCAATTCAAAACCACGATTATCATGAGAGCCATAATTCGTATAAGCAGGATAATAATCTCCCAAAGAAGGTGGGAAGCTGGCAGACTGCGATTCCAATGAACGGGTTGTCTTCATGTAGAACACATCTAATTCTACCCCCAACAGGCCATTCCACATACTTGACTCAATACCCACATTATACGTATCTGTCAACTCCCATTTCAATAAGGGGTTAACTGGACGACTGATACCCAAATACTTTTGAGGTGTATTACCGAACAAAACAATAGGGTCTGTAGACAAACTAGCGGTTGAAAAATAAGTCATTGTATTACTAATAGCTCTATCACTACCCAAACGTCCTGCCGATGCGCGAATCTTCAAATTTTCCATAAAAGGAACGGCTTCCTTAAAAAAGTCTTCTTGAGAAACACGCCATCCTACAGAGACACCGGGAAATACACCCCATCTGTACTTCTTAGGCAAGGCCGTCGAAGCATCGATTCTACTTGTTATTTCCAATAAGTACTTATCATCATAAGAATAATTCAAACGCAAAACATAACCGGCACGTTTATCTATGCCATGACCACCCTTCACCAAATTATCGTTAACTTTTTGTCCCCATGACATATCCATGATATCGGTAATAGGAAAATCTTCTCTACCCGCTGATAAACTTGAAAATTTAGAATTTGTAAATTCATACAAAAACAAACCAGATACAGCATGTTTCCCGAAGTTATTAGCGTATTCAATCGCTGGCTGAATGGTATATTCCTCTGTTTCAGTAAACCACTGGTTCAAGGACGCTGTACTAGCAATTCTGCCTTTTTCAACCCCCCAACTACGAGTACTTTGATTCCAACAATTCAAATCATAAGGCAAAAAATATTTCTTACGCATAGCATAATGCTTCACATATGAACCATTCAACTTCACACTTAATCCTTTAACTGGCAATTGCCACTTCATAGAGACATTTCCTTGGAAATAAGTTTTCTTATTAGTATTCTTACCAGAAAGGTCACGAGCGGCAATAGGGTTGTTATTACCGTTACCATCCAAGTTCAAGCTACCGACAGGAAGACCGTTGTATTCAGAGCGCAAGTAAGGGTAAGACAGCATAGCCTGCTGGAAAATAGAAGCATAAGTACCCGGACCGGCACCAGCCCCCGGCTCGCTATCTGTAGAAACATAACCAGACAAGCCTAAAGACAAATCAAAATTATCGGTAATCTTTGCATCCATATTGGAACGGAAGTTATACTTATCATAAGAAGTTTTATCAATGATACCCTTTTGATTATAAGCTCCAACAGAAGCAAAGAACTTTAATTTATCTGTACCACCTGATACAGATACATTATTAGTATAAGTAGGAGCAACATCTTTGAAAAGCAAATCAAACCAATCGGTATTACCATATACCTGTTCGTCAGAGCCAGGATTTTCAATACGAGCTATTTCATCAGCGGAAAAGCGCAAACTTTCTTCTGCTACTCCATCCATACGCTGTGCTGTATTGTACCAATACGCAAAATCGGGACCATTTAGGAATTCCGGAAAATTTGTATTCTGACTTAAAGTAACCGAAGAATTCACGGTAACCGTAGGCTTCTGTACTGTACCACGTTTCGTAGTCACCAAAATAACACCGGCAGCAGCGCGCACACCATATACAGCAGCTGCAGTAGCATCCTTCAAGATAGTAATTGATTCTACTTCATCTTGTGAGAATGAGGGAAAATAGTCCGTTACAACACCATCGACAACAATCAAAGGGTCACCGTCACCAGCACCATTACCACGGATATACAAACTAGATCCATCTTGACCCGGTTGACCACTGCTCTGCTTTGTAATCAAACCCGGCAAACGACCGGCCAACATATTAGAAAGAGAACCACTAGGAGCCATCTTCAATTCTTTGTTACCTACTTGAGAGATAGCACCGGTAACACTACCTTTCTTCTGTGTACCGTAACCTACCACTACTACCTCGTCCAGCAGTTCTGAGTCTTCTTTCAAAACCACCTTCAAAAGTTTTCGACCTTTCAAAGTCACTTTTTGGGTAGTATAACCCACATAAGAAAAGGTTAAGATTTCCCTTGTGTTCGGCACGGTAATAGAGAAATGACCATCCACATCGGTCACCGTACCTGCCTTACGATTCTCTGTAAACACAGACACACCAATCAACGGATTATCCATCTCGTCGAATACACTACCCTCTACCTTCACCTGAGCATTAGCGCCAGCACTAATCAAAGCAAATAACAAGAATAGCCAACAAAAATACTTGTTTTTCATTTTATATTAGAATTTTATTAATTAGTATCATTTCTTATCCAAATAAATGTATTCCAATGTCTTCCAACATTGATAGAGTCCTCTTGGCACATGGAAACAGCCTTTCCACTTTCCACCCTTCAACGGTAAGAGCACTTCCCCACGACGGTTCAGATAACCATACCATTCAGGATGTTCGGCATCCTTAAAATGCGTCCATGTGTAATCGTGTACTTTTTCAAACCATTCCAGGCATCTTTCATCGCCTGTAAACTGATAACCTTTCAACATGGAAATCAAGGTTTCAATGTGTACCCACCATAATTTCTGATCCCATTCCAACTGCTGGGGAGGACAACCTTTGCGGTCCATGAAGTAATAAATACCACCGAATTCCTTGTCCCAACCATACTCCAACATTTTCAAAGCTGTGTCCTTAGCCTTTGCTATCAATTCCGGACGGTTCAAACGCTTGCCTAAATCCATGATAAACCACATGGCTTCAATGGCATGACCGGGAGTTACCTGACGACCTTCAAAACAATCAACCAACGAATTGTCACCATTCAGATTTTCTACAATAATACCGCCTAATTCCGGACGCAAGAAAGCTTCCATCACCTCATGTATACATACATCCATGGTTTTCACCAAGAAATCTTCATCGAGCAAATGTTCTATTTCCAATGCCAAATTACAAAGAATCATGGGCAAGGCAAAGCCCTTCAGATTACGAGTTCCGGGATGCAGCTTGTTCCACTTGCCTTTCGGATTATCTACCTTTGACAAAACAATATCAAAAGTCTTTTTGGCTATATCAGCATATTCTTGATTACCAGTGGCCAAGCTTAACTGACCAAAAGCCATGGTGGCAAAGGTGTAAGAGAATATGTTATAAGGCTCAACCAACGGGTTGCCTTGGCGATCTAGAGAAAAATACCAATTATAATTACCATCGTGACCGTACTTTTTCAGGAATTCTCCTCCATGAATAGCACAATCGAGCCACTCCTGACGCTTCTCTACTTTATTATAAAGCATGGAGAAAAGCCATACTTCACGACCTTGCAACCAAATGAACTTATCTGTATCGAACACAGATCCATCGCGGTTCAAGCAAGTGAAGTATCCGCCGAACTCGGCATCTTGTGAATGTTCCAACCAAAAAGGAAGTACCCGATCCAGCAGTTCTTCCTTATACTGTTCTGCTAACTGTTTAAAATCTACCATAATATTGACTTATTTAATGGTTAATATAATATGTTCTTACTTCGTATAGGTCACCACTTCTCTCACCCAAATATCAGCACTTTTCACTGGATTTAACCATTTACAAGTCAGCGTGTAATCTCCTTCAGGCTGTTCATAGTTGAAGAACAATTCATGTTTACGGTGATTGTACTTCAAAGGCAACTCGCAAGTTTCTACCAGTTTATCGTTAAAGTAAACTTCTAACTGAGCGACATAATCTTCAGGAACATTTTCACCTTGCACGGCTCCCTTGATAACAGCACCTATACCATGGAATTTAATTTCCGGGAACTTAGCTACCCAATTCTCTATAGATATGCGCTTATCAAGCTTCAATCCTTCAAAGCTGATTTCAAGCGGTGCGGCTTTCGGTTCCTGATAGTTGATTTCTATCACATCCTGATTCACCTTCCCCCCCTCGCGTTCAATAAAACGTAATGCCTGTCCGTAACTCAACTCGCAACCTTTATTAAAACTTACAGTATTATTGAAAGGACGATCGGCTACTTCCATCAAAACGGTTCTATATTTTTCAGGCAATTGGTTATAACCCAACATGGTAGCAATGATACCACCTGAAGAAGCTGGATTACAATCTGAATCCTGACCGGCACGTGTAGAAATATCAATGGTACGTTCAAAATCGCCTTCACCATACAGCAGGCCCAAGACAATGTAGGCACCATTCACGTAGGCTTCAATATTAAAAGGTACTTCTACACCATCGGGACAAGCGATATCGGCGGTTCCCCATTTGTTTTCAATCTCTTGCCAACATTTTTTCCAGTCTGTAGGATATTGCTGATGCCAACAGATAACGTCGCTCATGCATTCATGGAACTTACTTTCAGCCGGTACCGACTTCAATGCTTCCGTAACAATGAAATTCACGTCATTGCTCACATAAGCCAAGGAATACATGGCCGCTACATATACACCACCATACCAACCGTCGCCACAAGCCATGATGTGCCCAGCACGGTCGCAGATATCGACTGCACTATTCACCATACCCGGTGTTACAATACCGGCAAAATCGGCTTCAATCTGGAAATCCAAGCAATTGGCATGCGGATTGTTTTTCCAATAACCACTTTCGCGAGCGGATAAACCATGCAAGAGGTTGTATCTGGCCTGCTGATTGGCATGACACAAAGGATATTCTTTGGCTAAGAAATCTACGGCAAAAGAATCAGCAGGGGTATCCAAGCCACAACGCTCCATGGTTTCGATGAAGGTTAAATCCACATACACATCATCGTACAAACCGCCACCACCATCAAACCATTTTTTTATTTCACCCGGTCCCCAAGGCATCACTATCGAATCCGGAATCATAGTAGACAGAT
>UQPQ01000059.1 GCA_900542985.1 uncultured Bacteroides sp. | reverse complement strand
TTTGGTTGGGAATGTAAGGACGAAAATGTAACTTTGCCATAACGAAAAACTTTATACCTAAAGATACGAAAACTTTGGGTAATAACAAAGCCCGGGCTTGAGGAAGTCTGGGCTTTGCACATAAAAAAGCTGTGTCAGCGTTTTAACACAACCTCATGCAGATACGGTAATACATCCTGCGCTTGTCTGTCCGGGAAGAGTCAATCCAACCGTATTTTGTCCTACGTGGTTCCGTGGTGATGGTCGCCAGTTCACTGTTCCATGTCCGGCAATGGTGGCAACACATATTGCGCAAGCCAGCCAGAATGAGAATCTATGAACTGAACATCGGGACTTGCAAACCGAAATGTTGGGCGATACGTTTTTTATCACATTATCTTTCAGGTTCGTGTAAATCCTGCAAAGTAATCATCCATGCAGGCGGATAATCGTCTGTATAAGCAGAACGGAAATGGAGTATAAAGTCTTCCTTTGATTTTTTCAATTCCGCATCTATCGTATCCTGTGTGTATCGGAAGCTCTGCATATTGAAAAAATATGTAGGGTTGGTAATCCAAAACAAATCGTTAAAATATTCGCTGACTGCATTGGTTATGCAACTGCAGATAGCCACTTCTATTTTCTCTATCTCGTTAAAGAGCAACAACCTTAGTTTGCGGTCGAAACGATACATGTTCAACGCCTGCACGAAAGTTGCCCCCAGCTTGTACAGATGTTGTTCCTTGGGAAACTTCAGCAACGGATAGAAGTAAGCACTTAGACGGAAATAATCGATATTGTAAATATACCCGGCGGCTTTTTCCTCGTCCGCTATTAACAAACCTCTATTTTTTAAAAGGACAATATGCTGTTGTGGGAAGTAGAATGTTTTAGTAAACAGTTGTTTCATAGGTGTATATAAAAAAACGACCCGCCTATTTGAGCATTGTTAAGAGGCTTGGCAGGTTCTATTGGTTGCAAACATAGAACTTATCTCTTAAATTACAAAATATATCCGGAAATAATTTTGTGATAAGTGCGACATTGCCGCACTTATTTATCTGTATTGCCGGGATTACGGGTACAAGACCTCGAAATCCCGTGGGCTGCCGCCGTCTGTCAAGTCGTTCATAATCGGTACCACCTGTCAGATAAGTACATAAACCTATCATTAATATGTCTGACAACAAGTGCAGAGAACGACCCGTCACACGAGGATCGGTTACTTCTGAAAAATAAGAAATAGTATTTATTCGACAAAGATGATGCTATCAATCATGAATCAAAAATTTTGGTGCAGTTACCCTGAATATTTTTTGGGAAAGCCATAAGAAACTGTTTAAAAATTATTGAAAATAAATGTTATAGCAACAATTAATATATTGCAAATCAGCAGGTTAATTTAATATTTATTCTTAACTTTATGAGTACCAATCAATTAAAGTTATGGAACAATACTCAACTAACCTTACTGATAAACAGTGGCAAGTTATAGAAAAAATTATAAATCCGCAAGAAAGGAAGCGAAAACATTCTCTCAGAAACATCATGAATGCGATTTTGTATCTTCTCAAAACAGTCTGTCAGTAGCGCATGATTCCCAAGGATTTTGCTCCGTGGGAGAGCGTATACTACTATTGCAGCAAGTGGAAAAACGAAGACATCATTGAGGAACTCCTTGATAAACTTCGCTCTATGGTACGCATCCAGTCTGGTCGCAACGAAAGCCCCAACATGGGCATCATAGACTCACGAAGTGTTAAGACTTCACATCATGTAGATTCTGTTCGAGCACTTGACGGCAACAAGAAGATTAAGGGCAGAAAACAGCATATAATCGTTGATAACCAAGAACTTCTGATATCTGTAGCTGTGCATGAAGCCAATATTCATGACAGCAAGGGTGCTCCGAAGGTCATGGAGAAACTATCCTACAAATTTCCTCGTCTTGCCAAAAGTCTTGCGGATGGTGGCTATAGAGGAAGCCTTGCAGATTAGGTATTTGACAAATTCAAATGGGGACTTGAAGTCGTTCTCAGACCTGATGAATGCCCGTCAAAGTTTAAAGTCATTCCGAAACGATGGATTGTTGAAAGAGCATTCGCATGGCTGGAAAACTTCAGAAGGCTGACGATAGACTACGAGTTTCATGCTGATACTGCAGAGGCTATGATTCAACTTGCTTTTTGCAAAATCATGCTTAACAAAATTATTGTGTTATTTTTAAATAGCTTCTAAGTTTATCAGCAAAAACTATAGAGAGAAATATAAACGACAGCGGCGTTTATAAAAATACTACAATGGTACTTGCAACAGCTGCAACATATAAGTTCTACAAAAAAATATAGTGACTAAAACGTAAGCATCCGAAGAACTACACATTGCACAGCCTACTGGCGTAAAAAATGTGCTGCCGAAAATACAGTCTCAAACAGGAGTTGGCTCCCATCAGTTTCAAGCAATCCACTACAGAACTGACCTTGGTAGAACAGATACCACAGGGTGTAGCCCTGCTTTTCCCCAACGGGCTCCGTGCCCACTTCGGGAGCGAATCTGAGAAATTGTTGATAGAACTGCTAACCCACCCTATCATAAGAAGGCAACGCATGATGAGCTATTGAATCTGCTTCCACATCAGTGGAAGTTGTAACATCCGGAAAGTGTGTTGACCAAACAGGCTATAGAATCTGGCAACTAATCTCAATTACAACATATAGGTTCGACAAAACAATAGCGACTGCAGCTATTAGGTTTATAGTGACAGTCGCTATTGGTGTATAGAAAGGTTCAAAACCAGTAGTTCTTCGGATGCTTACTATCAACCTACAAGACTATAGATATTCTACAAAAAAATTGGGGCATTTGGCTATTAGCAGCCAAATGCCCCAAAATATATAAAATACCCTTAGGTATAAAGTTCAGTCCATATTATTTATATACGATTTGAGTAAATTCATTCTTTGTCAGATTAGGAATATCCTGCCCTGTCTTCAAGTAGAGAGTTTTCAATTTTGAACCACGACGCACATCCAATGTTTTCAACGCAGAACACTCAGATACATCAATGGATTCAACATTGTCATATTCAGCATACCAACCAGACAACATCAAATTAAAAGATTCTATTACTGAAGATACAATCTTAATATCAGATACATACAAATATGAAGTACCTAAAGAAAAGTTTTCAACAGGATTATCTCCTAAATTATACTTTGCCACATATCGATTTGTAGAAAAAGTAAGAGTTTTAACTTTATGCAAGCCTGAAATATCCAATTTAACCATGTTTGAAACATTCCCTAAAGCAAGCTTTTCCAAATTAGGAAAAGCTTCTATACCTTTCAAATTTTCTATTTTATTATAATAATCATTTTCGAAAGATGTAGCTTTCAAACCTTCTTCTACCACAATACAATTGTTACCTCCAACAGAAATAGCCCAACCATTATTTATAATGGCTGTTCTGAGATTTTCATCAGGAACTTCTACAATTTCTGCATCGGAATCTTTCTGTATAACAGATATTTCACAATAGACAGGTCCATCTTTCTGCTTGATATAAATAACACCACCACGAGTTACCGTAGCCTCACCCAACTGATAGCTAACGGTAACTGTAGACAAACCGTCATCACCTACTGTAGGTTCGGAAATTTGCTGATTAGTAATCCAGTCATCGCCCTTAATTACAGAAATTTCATTCTCGACATTATATTTAACTTCAAAAGAAATAGTCCTAGCGGATAAATCATGCACGATAGACTGTTGATCTGTAATAATAGCATCAGTCTGTTTTTGCAGAACATCAACAATAACCTCATTATCTACCAAAGGACTAGAAAGTGTAATTCTAGAAGAACGATTTTTATAGGTTTCATTGGCTGCAACTTCGAATTGCAAAGATACTTTTTCTCCAAACTCTGCACGTTTAATGAAAGTAATCCATTCCTCACCTCCGTCACTAAAAGCAATAGTAGGATCTTCTATATTTGTATTTAACTTAATCGTAAGAATATCTTTATCTCTACTGAAAGATAAGCTTTCTTCAGAAAGTAGTTGCATTACATAACCCGGATAAGATTCTATTTTCAATGGGGCTACTTGCGCTCCAACAAAGAACTTGAATGTACAACAACGATAAACATTCTCTTCATTGGAATCTACTGTAAAAGTTACTACATCACCATTTTTCCCGGAAGTAACAGACGGATGAGCCCAGTCACACACACCAGCCAATCTCCAATAACCAGAGCTAGTTACCGTTACACTTACTTCTCCTCCCTTTTTGTCCACCTGAACTATTCCAGTTGACAAAGAAATCGAACTATTCACTCCTGCTGTAGAATCATCATCGTCAGAACAACCCCAAAACAACGTTGTTGCAAACAATGTTATCAGTAAAACGTTTAAAAATTTCATATCAGACTATTATTTTATGAAAATACACTAAGAGCTTGTTTAAATTATATTCAGAAAGAGTTTATTCTGCTTCTTCTGAGTTTGTTTTCAGTCTTTTTCTGTGCTGTTCTTCGTCACATAACTCGCTATGCTCTTTATCACAGCGCAGAAAAATCTTCAAAAACAGTTCTCATAATAAGAGAAAATAAAATTTAAACAAGCTCGAATATTAATTTAAAGGAATGCGCTCCGTACTGTTTTTCTTATATTGATGAGTAGGATAAAGCAATTCTTGATTATATAATCCTCTACATACTGATTGCAAACGTCCAACTTGACTTCTATACAAAGAAGGATCCAAAGCAAAGAACATGTAATAACCATATCCTTGCTCTTTTTTACGTTTTGCTGTAGATTCACTGGAATCACCACTACCGCGACGAAGTTCAATTGACATGCCACCGCATTGCTTCAAAGTCATGCCTACACCCGGACTAGCAGCACCACCGTAGTCGGCTACTGCATAGTCACAATACTGACCGGGATCAACACCGTCGACAATCTCCAGTCTATCAGAATACATAGCGCCCAAATTATACAGAGAAACTATTTTTTCAGGCATTGCCTTTTTACATTCATACATCAGGCGAGAACCTGCATAAGCTGATTGAGGAGCAAACCAAGGATTATTTAAATCCGGATTATCTGAATATTCATCATCAAACGCTACACCGTCCAAGTTATAGGCACGGCAATAAGCAGCTAGTTCCTTGGCAAACTCACGAGCACCCATGTCCGACAATTGAGCTACTCCAGCCTCGTCATGGTTACCCAAGATACTCAGAATCACCTTTATACCAGCTCTGCGAAGCGGTTGTAGGTATTCTTCGTTGTTGTCCAATAAGAATTGTACGTTAGGGTTGTTTGCCAAGTATACACGCTTCTTCACGGGATCCCAGTTGATGTTGGCAGCAAAGAGCACCACGTGGTCGAAGTAATATTTACCACTTTCAGTCAAGAATTCCAGTGCATTCAGCGGATTAGTATCGTTTACTTCGAAATACAACACCATAGTCACAGCACCATCGCCCTTGAAGTTATTGGGCTTGTTGCGGCAGTCAGTAATCAACAGCACCATATGTTGAGACTCCTTGGTAAAACTTACACCTTCTGTAGTAGAGCTAGCTGTAATAGGCACGATATAAGTCTTATCTTCCTTCATGCCATCGAACGCATTGAGCGTTACCTTGATGCTAGGTGTAACCTTATCATCGGGAGCCAGTACAAACACACCATCGTTGGCTATTTTCACATTGGCAGCGGGGTATACTTCATACGTAGTATTATGTGCAGCATTGTATTCAGCAGCATAAGCTTCATCTACGGTAATCTTCACGTCCACTCCCTTGTTGGGCAATTTAGACAAACGGAAAGATATGTCTGTACTATGTACATCACCTCTCATCTCAATCACAGAACTATTCTTATTGGTAGACTGATCCACCAGCAACCCCTGCAATTTTGTGACATTTTCATATTGAGATTCATCCACTTCCTGACCCACGGTCACATCGTCCTCGCACGCTGTAAACGCCATGCCACACAGCAACAATAACAGGAAAGTATATCTTAAATTGTTTTTCATATTCATATGTTAAATCGTTAAAGAATTAATTTTCCGGCAAAGAAACCGGTACCCACGTAGGTTCATCTTCGATAGTCAAATCGTAACCGTTGGCTGTATAGTCTTTAGCTACCTGACCAGCACCATCATCAAACTTCCAGTAAGAAAGCAGTCCATCTGATGCGGGATCTACCGTATAGAAATGATTAGGAGCCTTGATTTCATCGGCTGTCAGTTCCTTATTCCAGATTCTAACTTCAGATACCACACCATCGAAGAAGCGGTCAGAAGAATAAGAATAACCTATCCAGAACACACGACTACCATCTTCTTCGTTATGATGCTTGGCACCCAAGTCAACTGAAGACATACTTACATTACCGGCATATTTTTCTTCACCGTTCACGTATACCTTAATATTGCCGCGATTGAAAGTAACTGCCACGTGATACCATTTGTTGCTTTCGAATGTCAAGTCAGTACTGGTTAAATTACCGCTACTAGTAGCCACCTGCAGCTGGTTAGAAGGTACACCAGCATCACCCATACGCAGCAAGTAATGGCCTTCAATACCCATCAAGGTGTTCAGCTGATTGGGAAATGCGTTTGCCTTGAACAATACCTCCATAGTCTGTTGAGAGAGATTATTAAACTTAGCATCGTCATTAAAGTCCGGATAAGCTCTGTTCTTAGCAATGTTACAAACCACGTTCACCAAGGAAGCTCCGCGGAACACGTAATAGTAATTCTTAGCACTCTGCAGAATGCCGATACCATCGGCCGATTGCACAGTTATCGGTAATACATACGTTTCGTTTCTATCCAGATTACCGATGTTACTGAATTCGATAGGCAGTTTAGCACTGGCCACAGCACCCGACGAAATCACCGTAGAAGTTTCAGACATAGAATAATATTCTTCGGGCAGCAATATGGCATTTTCATCGTAATAAGCCAAGCGATAAGTAGGCAATAACTCTGGAGCAGGCTCCATTGTTACCTTGATGTCATAGGCTTCCGGCTTGGCAATGGCTACCGACAAGCCATCCTGTAGCTTGTCATCGCCCGCTTTAAATTTAATTTCTTTCGTAAAGATAGAAGAAGAAATAAAAAGCTGGTTGTCGTAATGATGCTTGTCTTCATCATACTCTTGGCAACCGACCAGCAAAGTGGCAAAGCCGGCTACAGCAGTGAATAATAATTTATTTAATTTCATAGATAATCGTTATTTTACAGTTGGACTTATGATATTGATAGCATCTTTCAATGTAGGATAAATACGTGCTACATTAAAATAATCCTTTTCGATATTATCTACAGAGATACCGACTCTGGTAAACACATCCGATATACCCAAAGCCCAGTTAGCAGCACCGATGATACTGGAAGTTCCGTCTACAAACTGGCCGTAAGCATCTCCTGAAGCTGTCTTATACGGAGTAGATACACCGATTACAAAACGATCGGTAGGTACATCCTTCACTATACCCATGTGAACTAAGTAAGACATCTGAGACAAATTCACCGCATGATGAGCATATACAATGATGTATTTACATTCAGACAGAATGCTCTTGATCATTACATTCTGCGGAAGTCCTTTGAACAACAAATCTTTGTCGGCATTTACAGCTTTCCAAGCAGCAATCAAATCGAAAAATGCTCCCTGACGGGCTGTTTCAGCTGCAATAGCTTCTTCTACCAAAGAATTCAAATCGTATCCGGTAAAGTTCATTTCGATACCATCTACCCCTAAAGCGGTGCAGGCATCAAGAGCTTTGGTTGTTTCAGCCTTGCAGAATTCAATGAAGCGAGTAGCATTATCTACCTCTACATCGTCTTCACCCTCGCTTCCTTCCTGCCCTTCTTCGGCAGGAGCAGGCTGCTGATTGGCTTCAGCTTCCAAGATAGCCTTCCAATCGCTATCTATTTTATCGAAGTCTATCAAACCAATTACCTTGGTACCTTTCTTACGCACCTCGGACATCTCGTCCTTGTTCACTTGACTTACTTCCAATACATTGGCAAAGCAAATGTAATCCAAGCTGTCGGGCATATCGCAAAGATGCTGGCTGCGGTTAGAAGGTATACCTCCCTGATTATTGAAGGAAGCAATCACCACCTGATGATCTGAGTTCTTGAAGTCCACCAGCGATTGCAGGTATTGTGCATACAGCTCTGGATTTTGAGATTCCAAGGTAGGAGCATTTAACTCCAAACTTTCCACTTCTGTCCAATCCGAGCAAGAAGTAGCGGCCACCAATGCCACTCCTAAAAGCGATGTCTTGAACAGGCCGTTTCTAATATTTCTTTTCATATTCGTAATAGTCATTTTAAATCCAATTATTTACAATCCCACCATACGTGTGTGGCCATGGTATCACCTTTTTTCGTGTTAGACTCTTCGCCCAATACAATAGCAGCAGCTTCCACATATTCTTTATTCTCACGGTATTCATTTGCCGGATAAGGCATACGTCGAGCACCTTCCTGATCGTCTACCACGCCCTTACTTTCATTGGCAGCCATCGGCATGAGTTTCGGATAACCAGTACGACGATATTCAGACCAAGCTTCCATACCATTAGGAAAGTTGGCAATCCACTTCTGAGTGATGATGCGTTCCAGTGATTGCTCAAAATCACCATCTTGCCATGCCACCGTTACATTAGTGTTAAGTGGAGCTGAATAATCATAACTCTGACCGTTTTGTCCTTTCAGAGGGTCTACATAATTTGACACCTTATTTGTATTAGCCAAGTATGTACTCAACCCTTCAGAGATGCCGTTTTCTTCGAAAGAAATACGGATACCTTCTTCATACAAATTTTTGGCTGTACCACCCATATTCCATCCGCGAAGTGCACCTTCAGCACGAAGGAAAGCCACTTCTGAAGCACGGAACACTACAATATCACTGGTTTCAGTCACCTTCATCGTAGAATAACCGTGAGACCAAGAGTTAAACTCACCTTGACGGATACCGCGACGCAAACCTACATAAGTATTCTGATTGCCTGTATAATTATCATCAGAAACAGTAGCAAAAGTATTCTTACCATAGTAGGCTTCACGACGGGGGTCATTGAAGGCATTCATGTAACAAGTAAGATCGGCTGCTATGCGGGCATCAGACCACATTACCATAAAGCGTTGCCACGGATTGTGATCGGCTACCTTGCGGTAAGCACCGTCGGCAGCGGTAGTCATTACTCCACCGGCTACGGCTTCTTCAGCTAACTGCTGAGAAGACTTACCGTCTACATTAAATCCGCTGACATAGCAAGTACGCATAGCCATACGCAGCTTCAAGGAATTAGCAAATTTCACCCAAGCAGCAGTGTTACCTTCGTAAATTTTATCGGCACCGGAACTAAAGTTTTGGGCAGCATACTTGCCCAGAACTTCGATAACCTTATCCAAATCCTGAAACATCTTGGTGTAAACTTCCTTCTGAGAATCGTACGGCGACTTGATGGCATTGGCCACACCTACCTTAGAATAAGGGATAGGACCATATGTGTCGGTAACGCGCAACATAACGGCAATTCGATACAATTCCGCCAAACTCAAGTACAACTCTTCTTGACTCTGAGAAGTCAGGTTGAAATAAGTAGGATAGAATTTTTCATAAAAATCATTGAATGGAATGGCCTGCCACGCTTCAGAAGGATTGAATGTAGCATAACGGCCAGACCAACCTGTACCCAGATTAGAGTCAGCAGCATAGCCACCCAAGTTACCTGCCATCAAGCATTCTACATACTGGGCGAAGTTTTCATTCTCGGGCATCATCAAGTCCTGAAGGTTCAGCACCAATGCTTTCACCAAATACAAGTCAGCACCCATATCCTCCGTATCGGGTTCATGGGGATTTTTATTATAGTCTTCGAAATTGCTGGTGCAAGCCGTAGTTCCAAAAAGAAATATACCCGCAACCAACTGTAATATTGTATTCTTTTTCATCTGTATCTTTTTTAGAATTTAAGTTTCAAATTGAATCCCACACTGCGAAGACTAGGCATCATGAAGTAGTCAATACCTTGGTAATAGTTGCCTGTACTAGCCACAGCTTCAGGATCGAACGGAGCCTTGCTGTAAATCATCCACAAGTTGCGACCTACCAATGACAAGGTAATATCCATTACATTTTTCAGCTTCGCTCTAGGAATAGTGTAGCTGATAGAAGCTTCTTGCAGACGCAAATTAGTAGCACTATAGGTATAATATTGAGGAATACCACTGTCAGCACCTACTACTGTATACCAGTTTTGGGCATCTACCTGATCGATTCCATTCACCCATACACCACCGTTATCACGGGCAGCAGCCGAAGCTTCAGATACACCGTAAGAGTCTAACACAGCCTGTGTAGCTGAATAAACCACACCACCTAAGCGGGCAGTCAGCAAGAAGCCCAGCCCCCAGTTACCGTATTGGAAATCGTTACGCCAAGCCATATTGGCTTTCGGAAATACCGAACCCAAGAAGATGTCGCCAGCCTTTTCATTAATAACCACCTTACCTTCTTCGTCTACATAGATATTGTTGTTAGAATCGCGAACCAAGTCTTTTACTGAATAAAGGTCACCCAAAGAGCCACCTACTTTCAGCAGGAATTTAGCATTGGCCAAACCACCTACTTCCAAACGTTCTTTTGAAATGGTTTCACCAGTAACAGGGTTTACATAACCATCTATCAAACTCAGAATCTTATTCTTATTGGCACTGAAGGTGTAGTTAGAGTTCCAAGTGAACTTATTCCAAGTATTCTTGAATTCAAGCGACAATTCCACACCACGGTTGCGTACTTCGCCAGTCTGTGCATAGAACTTGTTATAACCACCTGTCGGAGACAACTGAGCGTCTACGGTCTGGTTATAAGTCTTCGTGTTATAGAACGATACATCGAAGTTGAAGTATTTCAAGAAACGAGCTGTCAAACCTACTTCCCAAGACTCTGTACGTTCGGGTTTCAATTCATACAACGGATAAGCAGCCTGTGACTTATAAGCACCTGTGGAAAAATCCCATTCAAAAGTCGGGTTAGCCAGGAAGCGACCAAACGGCAAACCTACAGAAGCCCACGAAGCACGCAATTTCAAATAAGAGATGCTTTCCGGCAAGTTGAAGATTTCAGACAGCAAAATAGAAGTACCTACTGAAGGATAGAAGAAAGAAGACTGCTTAGAATTAGGACCAGCCAACTGAGAAGGCCAATCGTTACGGCCAGTCAGTGTCAGGTAATAAGCATTCTTATAACCAACTTCAGCTGAAGTAAATACCGACTGAGTCTGTTCACGATAACCTACTTCTTCACGTCTAGTAGTTTGCTTGTCAAGCTGAGATACAGAAAAGAAATTAGGCAAACCGTTGGAAGCGATAGGACCTTTCACTGCCAGTGATTCCGAAAGGTTATCTGAATAAGAAGCACCGATATTAGCGGTCAGGCTCCAATCTTCTCCAAAATTCTTGTTGATGTTAATCAAAAGGTCTGCATAGGTCTGCTTGTCGTGCATACGAGTAATACCATAATAGCCGTTTGAACCTTCAGCAATGGTCGTTTCAGTAGAAGCATAATACTTTTGAGTATAGTCGTTGTAAGAGTTATCAATACGCACACGTCCGCTTACATTCAGCCAGCTTAAGATGTCGTAGCTCAAACCAGCGCTTAGCATGTAACGGTTCTTATCGTTTTCACGCAAATTACGGTAGTTGATCCAATACGGATTCTGCAGACGGAAAGATCCTCCTCCCTGCGGCCAATATTGTGTATAAATATTACGTTCTGGGTCATAACGTTCATACATCTTATAATCATCCCAATCGTTGCCACGCGGGAACAAATAAGCTGAAGCCAAGGGATTGGCATAAATACCCTGATTAGTCATATTACGGTCTTTCTGCATCACGTACTGTGCACCTACATCCAGTTTCATTTTATCATCCAAGAAAGAAGTAGTGTTGCGGAACGTAAAGTTGTAACGGTCGTACTTATTGTTAGGGATGATACCGCGAGAGTTTACAGCAGCAGCCGACAAATACGTCTGGTTTTTCTCTGTACCAGTAGACAAGGTTACAGTTTCGGTACCGATGATACCGGTTTGCATATAATCATCTTTCGGATCGTAACCACGGTAATTGGCGTCATTTAGTTTTTTACCCCAGCTGGCATCTGTACCAGAAGTTCCGTAACGATTTTGGAAATCAGGCATTACGAAGGGGTTCAGCATTTCTGTATTGCTAGATACGGTCAGTGATACGCGACCTACTTTACCTTTCTTGGTAGTGATAACGATGGCACCGTTGGAGGCATTGCTACCATACAAAGCAGCTGCAGCAGCACCCGACAGCACTGACATTGATTCGATATCTTCAGGGTTGAGATCGGCAATAGCTTCAGTAGAACCTTGAGAATCGAATTCTGTTCCACCTCCTGTTCCACTTAAGCTATACATAGGAATACCATCAATTACATACAATGCATTGGAAGATTGTTCGATACCTCTAGAACCACGCATCACTACCTTGCTGGCACCACCGATACCAGAAGAAGAAGCATTGATGTTCAGACCGGCTACCTTACCGTTCAAAGAATTAATAAAGTTAGCATCTTTCACAGCCAAAGCCGATTCAGCGTCTACCTGAGTTACGTTGTAGCTCAATGCCTTTTCTGCTCTTTTAATACCCAAGGCAGTAACCACCACTTCATCAATCAGCTGAGAGTCTGTAGCCAGTTTCACAGCCAGCGGAGTGTTACCCTTTACGGCAATTTCCTGCGTGGTGTAGCCGATGTAAGAAATCTGAAGCACCGGATTGGCTTCGGTAGTAACCAAGGTAAAGTTACCGTCCATATCGGTAATGGCACCTACAGTAGTACCCTTTACCAATACGTTTACACCAATCAGCGGACCCATATCATCGGATACAGTACCGATAATGGTGCGTTCCTTACCTTGTTGAGAGCCGTTTTGGGGAGTCTGGCTCTTTTCTGACAGATAGATGACATCCCCCTCAATCTTGAAAGCGATGTTTTTACCTTTCAACACAGCATCCAACACTTTCTCTATCGAAGCATTGGAAAGCTTTACATTTTCTACAGATAAGGAAGCTAGCTTATCATCATAGAAAAAATTGTAACTGGATTGAGACTTGATTTGTTCGATGACTTTCCCCAAAGTGGTTCGGGAAACATTTAAATCCAACTGAGCAAATGACCACTGGACGGAAAATGCCATGAACAACAACATCAATGAAACCCGCATCATCCATGGGGCATGAGAAACATGATTGTTTTTCATAAACATAATTTAAAATTATACATAAGTTAACGTGTTTCTTCATCAGGTGTCTTCCTGAGAAGCATACTTTATTATAACAATTCAAACCAAAAATAAACTTACTCAAAAAAGAACTTTTTTTTATGAAAATAGCTATTTATTATTTTCATAAATTTCTGTATTATGCTGTACCAGGAACTT
>UQPQ01000058.1 GCA_900542985.1 uncultured Bacteroides sp. | reverse complement strand
GACTCATAAATCTACCCTTAATCGTGTATTGGATGATAGTTGCGGATTTTAGGGATAAAAGAAAAGATGCAGCTTTCACCATTTTCTATATGGGGGTAAACGTAGGTTCTACACTTGCCCCACTAGTATGTGGATTAGTAGGAAATACCGGACATCCGGAAGATTTCAAATGGGGATTTCTGGCTTCATGTATAGGAATGTTACTGGGAGCTACTGTATTCCAAATTTTAAAAAACAAATACATTTGCGGACCTGATGGCGAACCTGTAGGAATGCCTCCTACAAAATATACTCAGGCAGACAAGAATACACCAGAGCAACCCTGCAAAAGTAAAGCCACCCAAAGAACTACTTTCATGGTAATGGGAACCTTGATTCTGACCTTGTTGTTTGCTGTCGACTGGAATGCCTCCGGATGGTCTGTCTTTGCCAACACCGACTGGATAGGTGCCTTGATTTATGCTACAGCCATAATCATACCACTTACGATTATCACAGACCACTCGCTGACTGGTACCGAAAAAATGAGAATCGGGGTAATCTATATTATTGCATTTTTTGTCATCTTTTTCTGGGCTGCCTACGAACAGGCTGGAGCCTCACTCACATTCTTTGCAGACGAGCAGACCGATCGTCATATAGGCAATTGGGAAATGCCAGCAGCCTATTTCCAATCGTTCAATCCTATTATGATTGTAACGCTTGCTCCGGTTTTTGCAGCTATCTGGTCTTTCTTAGGCAAACGAGGATTGGAGCCCAGTTCTCCACGCAAACAAGCTATTGGTTTGTTCCTCCTTTCAATGGGATACTTATACATTGCTTTCGGTGTAAAAGACATTGAACCGGGTGTAAAAGTCAGCATGGTTTGGCTTACTGGATTATATTTGATTCATACAATGGGAGAACTCTGTCTGGCTCCAATAGGATTGTCGTTGGTATACAAGCTCTCTCCGGTACGTTTCTCTTCTCTGATGATGGGAGTATGGTATCTGAGCACTTCAGCAGCCAATAAATTTGCCGGAGTTTTAAGCGGATATTACCCTGAGCATGGAACCGTAAGACACTTTTTAGGATATCAGATAGAAAACCTTTACGACTTCTTCATGCTGTTTGTATTTATGAGTGGAACAGCAGCTCTCATCTTGTTTGTCATTTCCGGAAAATTACAAAAGATGATGAAAGACGTATAAGTATTACATCTTACAAACGAATTTATACAGATAAAACATATGTACATTCTATAAAAATTTTATCTTTGCATATTAATAAAATCTAATATTAACTTTTTAAATCTTCATCAATTTATGTTCAACAAACATCCAAAGGGATTGGTTGCCGCAGCTTTAGCCAATATGGGAGAGCGTTTTGGCTTTTACATCATGATGGCAATTCTAACCTTGTTTATCTCTGCTAAATTCGGTTTGTCTGAAACCACAACCGGATATATCTATTCAGCTTTTTATGCATCTATCTACATTTTGGCTTTGGCCGGAGGTATAATAGCTGACAAAACTAAAAACTTTAAAGGAACTATTTTCGCCGGTCTCGTTCTGATGGCTATCGGATATCTGATTATTGCCATCCCTACTCCTACTCCAGTTCCAAGTCTTCCTCTTTACTTAGGATTAACTTGCCTGGGATTGGCTGTAATTGCCTTCGGTAATGGTTTGTTCAAAGGAAACCTTCAGGCACTGGTAGGACAAATGTACGATGATCCTAAATATTCACATTTACGCGATGCCGGATTCCAGATATTCTACATGTTTATCAATGTAGGTGCTGTATTCGCTCCATTTATTGCAATTGGTGTCCGTAACTGGTGGTTGAAAGCAAACAACTTCGACTATGATGCAACTTTGCCAGAACTTTGCCATCAGTACCGCGAAGCAATCATCCACGGAAAGGAAATGGCTCCACAGGCTATGGAAAACCTGACAGTATTGGCCAACAAGGTTTCTCTGAGCGGTGAAGCTGTTACTGACATGGGAGCTTTCGTAAACAATTACCTTGACGTATTCAACCGTGGTTTCCACTATGCATTTATGGCCGCTATCGTAGCAATGATTATTTCACTGGTTATCTATCTGTCTAACAAGAATACATTCCCAGATCCAGGAAAGAAAGCGGCAGAAAGCAAAACAGCAAAAGCTACTGTAAATAAAGAAGAAATCCAGATGAATGCTAAAGAAATCAAACAGCGTATCTATGCTTTGTTTGCTGTATTTGGTATCGTTATCTTCTTCTGGTTGTCGTTCCACCAGAACGGTTACTCACTGACTTACTTTGCACGCGACTATGTAGACCTCAGTGTAATCAATATCGATTTAGGATTTACTCAAATCAAAGGAGCAGAAATCTTCCAGTCTGTAAACCCATTCTTCGTAGTAACACTGACTCCGCTTATCATGTGGATTTTCAGTTCGATGAAAGAAAAGGGTAAAGAACCTTCTACTCCGATGAAGATTGCCATCGGTATGGGTATTGCAGCTTTGGCTTATATCTTCCTTATGGTATTCTCATTCACACTTCCAACAAAAGATGCTTTGAGTACCATGACTGCAGAGCAGGTTGATGCCATCCGTGTTACACCATGGATTATGATTGGCTTGTATTTCATCCTGACAGTAGCCGAGTTGTTTATTTCTCCATTAGGATTGTCATTCGTTTCGAAAGTGGCTCCTCCTCATTTGCAAGGATTGATGCAGGGATGCTGGCTTGCAGCTACAGCTGTAGGAAACTCACTGCTGTTTGTCGGAGGTATCTTGTACACCACAGTTCCTATCTGGGCATGCTGGTTGGTATTCGTAGGTGCTACCGGTGCTTCCATGATAGTAATGCTCTCTATGGTAAAATGGTTGGAAAAAGTAGCTAAATAAGCGATTACAATACAACTTATCATAAAAGGACGAGACCATCTCAAAATAAGCTTGAGATGGTCTCTGTTTTTTTATGCTACGTATTCGTGATTCTATTTGCTTTTTTAAATCGACGACGTCGGATACATAATCGCCCACGTCGATTATACAGCCAACGACGACATTTCTACATTCGGCGACGCCGATTAAAGTTTCCGACATTCACCGGTACTTTTTTATTCCTGCCATATACTCTATTTGCCAAAAGATGACAAATTTAATCACAGTCTGTTTGGATTAAAGTACAATTTGAAGGCTTGTTGTTTAAAAGAATAAATCCCTGTACTTTTATAGTTCCGGAAATAACTATGCCTATTCCCTTTCTACAGAAAGTACAAGGATTTATTGAAATCGATTATTCAGAAACTTCTTTATGCGTTTTCTTGCAGTTCTGCTGATTTACGATGTTTTAAAACCTCTGCATCAATATAGAAGATTGTTTCTTCTGCCAGATTATTGATGTGGTCGCCAGCCCGTTCCAGTTTACGGAAAATACCTGCGGTTTCCAAACAAAGCTTTATATCCTCCGGATGTTCCGTAGCATGATCTGCCAATGTATCAATAGCATTCTGATTTAATATATCCAATACTTCATCTTTATCAAATACAGATTTAGCCATCGATAAATCCTGCTTCTGCAGCGATTCATATGTAGTATTCAACATAGACAATACAGTATCAAACATTTCATGTATCTGTAAACTACTAAAAAGAATCTTATTTTCCGGCTTCAGTTGAGTACGAATAACAAAACGGGCAATGCTATCGGCATAGTCACCAATACGTTCCAAATTATTATTAATTTTCAGCATGGCCAATGCAAAACGCAAATCGACTGCAACAGGATTATACAAGGCAATGAAATCTTCAATGTCGCTGTCTATTTTCAGTTCGAATGCATTAACCCGCTTTTCACGAGCTGCCACTTTATCAGCCAACGAAGTATCCGCATTCAACACGGCCTGATAAGCATCGCTCAATTGCTGATAGACCAATGTCCACATCTCATTTACTTCGTTCTTTATTGTCTGAAGTTCGTTTTCTACAAATTTTACCATAATTGTATGAAAGGGTTAAGTTTATCCAAATCGACCGGTAATATAATTCTGAGTAGCTTCCTGAGCAGGATTGGTAAATATCTTCTTGGTATCATCAAATTCAACCATCTCACCCATATAGAAGAAGGCGGTCTTGTGACTCACACGGGCTGCCTGCTGCATGCTGTGTGTGACAATAATGACCGTAGTCTTTTCACCCAGCTCACAAATCAGTTCTTCCACTTTAGCTGTAGAAATAGGGTCGAGTGCCGAAGCAGGTTCGTCCATCAGCAAGATAGAAGGCTCCACAGCCATGGCACGGGCAATACAAAGACGCTGCTGCTGTCCGCCAGACAAGGCATAAGCCGAATCCTTCAACTTACTCTTTACTTCTTCCCATAAAGCAGCTCCTTTCAAGGCTTCTACTACACGGTGCTCTATAAATTCCTTATCTTTTATACCGTTTACACGCAATCCGTAAGCCACATTTTCAAAAATACTCTTTGGAAAAGGATTCGGACGCTGAAACACCATTCCCACATTCTTTCTCAAAGAATCTACATCAACAGACTTGTCGTAGATGTTTTGTCCGTCAATCAGAATTTCCCCAGTCAATTTAGTTCCGGGAATCAAGTCGTTCATACGATTAAACAAACGGAGAAAAGTAGACTTTCCGCATCCCGAAGGACCAATAAAAGCTACCACTTCATTATTAGGTATCTGAATGTTGATATTCTTCAATGCGTGAAAATTCCCATAATAGAAATCTACGTTTCTTGCTTCAATCTTATTCATATATCAGATGAGTTATTTCGATTTTAATTTGTTTTCAAAAAATTTGCGGACAGCATTCGCTGCCAAATTCATAATCAGCACCAACAGAATCAACACAAGGGCCGTTCCATAAGCAATAGGAAGCTGTGCTTCGATATCGGTTCCGCTTGTTGCCACTACATACAGATGATAAGGCAATGCCATACATTGATCGAAAACACTTTCGGGCAATTTCGGAAGGAAATAAGCCGCACAAGTAAACAGGATAGGAGCTGTTTCTCCCGATACACGCCCCAGTGAAAGAATCAATCCGGTAATAATACGTGGCATGGCCATAGGAAGCAGGACTTTCCATATAGTCTGCGCTTTAGTAGCTCCCAAAGCCAGACTTCCCTCACGATAACTGTCTGGAATATCCTTAAAAGCCTCTTCTGTGGTACGGATTACAATAGGCAGTGCCAACAGGCCCAAGGTAAATGATCCGGCCAGAATACTGTCTCCAAAACTCAGATAGTTTACAAAGAAAGCCATACCAAACAGACCAAATACAATGGAAGGAATACCTGCCAGATTATTGGTCATCATGCGGATAAAAGCAACTAACTTGCCCTGCGGAGCATACTCATTCATGTAAATGCCACTCATCACTCCAATGGGGAAGGAAAATAATGCACTTCCTATCATCAGATAAAAAGTTCCGACAATAGCCGGCCATATGCCCCCTTTGGTCATCCCGTCAGTGGGAGCTTCGGTCAAGAATTCCCAATTAATCACTCCAATACCTTTCACCAGAATAAAACCAAGGATAAAGAAAAGCAAAAGTGCTACACCATAACTAAGCATGCGAAAACAAGCAAACATTATCTTCTGTATTCTTTGCTTTTTACGTGTATAAGAAGGATTTGTTTGAATAGCCATGTTTTATTTCTTGAATTTGTTGCGTGCAGAAACAATTTCCACACAAGAGTTGATAATCAGTGTAATGAAGAACAATATTACCCCCAGCAAGAACAGAGACTGATAGTGTGCTCCTCCTGCAGGCGCTTCACCCAATTCGGCAGCAATCGTAGCAGGGATAGTACGCAGTGGCTCCAGAATACTTGTAGGAATTACCGCAGCATTACCGGTCACCATCAGTACAGCCATGGTTTCACCAATAGCCCGGCCGATACCCAAGACTACTCCTGATGTAATGCCCGAAATAGAAAAAGGAATCACTACCTTATAAATGGTTTGCCAGTGAGTAGCTCCCAATGCAAGACTGGCTTCACGCATCATACGCGGACAGCTGCGCATCGCATCTTCTGCCACGGTAATGATGGTAGGAAGTGCCATAATAGCCAATACGATACTTCCAGCCAAACCCGATTCTCCGACGGGAAGATGGAACGTTTTCTGCAGAAAAGGCACAATTACCGCCAATCCGAAAAAGCCATATACGACAGAAGGAATACCATTCAACAACTCGATAATAGGTTTCAGGTACTTACGTACATTAGGATGGGCAACTTCTGCCAGATAAATGGAAACAGCCAGTCCAAACGGCAAAGCAATGAGAATAGCAAAAAAACTTACCCATAATGTACCTCCAATCAAAGGAAGAATACCGAAGATAGGTGAAGGTGTGGCTGTAGGAAACCATTCATCTCCTAACAGTACATCTTCTACTGAGATATTCTCGTCCTGTATAAGTTTCATTCCACTTTCTTTCTCGATGAGCGAATAGGGTACAAATGCAATCATTCCTTTATGCTGCTTCACCAATTCGGCAATCTTCGCTCCAGCCAACTCATATTCGGCTCCGAGTTCTTCTTCTGTATAGATTTTATCAAGATCTTCCAAACGGAATACTTCTACAGGAATATCTTGTCCTCCCAACTCTTTCCAGTTCGTAATTTCTTCATCGAATAAGAGTTTGATTTCCTGTGCACTTAGTCGCTTTACCGGATTATCCTGATTCAATGCCAGCACATAGCCTTTGTCGACCACCGGATTGCTGAACAATCCAACTGCCTCACTAAACAAAAAGCCAATAATCAGCAAAATAGCAATACTAGTAGTAAAGCCACTTATCGTAAAAATACGTCGGGCTATTCTATCAATTATCTTTTTCATAATGTGTTTTTGTGTGTTTAATCATTATCGGGGAATAAATCCCAATTCCAATGTCTTTTCCAATCCTTCTGGTGAATAGATAAACTGAATAAAATCAGACACCCGACTTTCATTCTTTTTATCATAATAATAATACAACGGACGAACAATAGGATACTGTTTTTTCATTGCAGTTTCTACTGAAGGATATACAAAGCTTTTCCCCTGATCATAAGATACAGAAACAGCCTTTACATAAGGGTTCAGATAAGCAAGCCCGACATATCCGATTGCTCCACGTGTTTGTCTTACTGATTGGATAATTGCTCCCGTTGCAGGCATAGAAAGAATACTACTCATGTAATTCTTATTTTCGAGAACGCTCTCCTTGAAAAACTCATAAGTACCGGAAGAGGTTTCACGGGAATAAACCACAATCTTGGCATCTTCTCCACCTACTTCCTTCCAGTTGGTTATCTTACCACGGAAAATTGCTTCCAATTGTTCACGGGTAAGCTTGCTTACAGGATTTTCCGGATTCACAATGACAGCCAGTGCATCATAAGCAACTATTACCTCACAAGGTTCATGCTTAGACTTTTTCATTTTCATTTTTTCATTGAACTTGATGCGGCGGGATGCCATTGCCAGATCGGTAGTACCGTCCATCAAAGCTGAAATCCCCACCCCACTTCCTCCACCAGTCACAACTACTGTAGCAGATGGATGTTGTTTCATAAATATCTCCGCCAACTCTTGCGTGAGTGGAAGAACGGTATCACTTCCTTTGATTCTCTGTGCCATCACTGTATTGCTCATATAGCAAAACACGAAAAGGAAAGGAATTAAAATCTTCTTCATTTTACTGTTTTTTAAGTCTTTAAATCACGGCGGTAAAGATAGGCAGTTTCAACAAAAAGTGTATTACAAACCTGTTTCACATAAAATACAATCCGATTAAAAACAACTGATATACTTTATAATAACATTTTTTATAGTCCTCTACCTTATATTCATTTCTTCATTTACAAAAGTTTTCATAGTTGAACTATTTTACAGGCTGCTATAAACAAATTCGTCCGGCATCATCATGTTTCAATCTGATGATACCGGACGAATCGAAAAGAACGGGAATCTTCTACTAATCAAGAAAGAGTTCTTCCGGATAACCTACATCTACCAGGAACAATGCATTTCCTGGCACTGAAGTTCCTGCACTACAACGATTTTTTTCTTCTATTACTTTACGAAATCCCTCTACCGTCAGTTTTCCTTTACCCACCTCAACTAAGGTACCTACTACAGCACGAACCATATTGCGTAAGAAGCGGTCTGCCTGAATGGTAAACACCCAATTGTGTTCTCCTATTTGTTCCCAACGGGCGTACATCATCTTGCAATTGTTGGTTTTCACATCCGTATGCAACTTACTGAAACTCGTAAAGTCTATATAGTCGAACAAAGTCTGAGCAGCCTCGTTCATTTTCTCAAAATCTAAGGTCTGAAATATCCGCCAAGAAAACGCCCGGCTAAACGGATCTTTACAAGTGGTAATATAATATTTATAGGTACGGTATGTTGCATCGAAACGGGCATGTGCGTCCGACTTTACTCTGCGTACACGATGTACAGCTACATCCGGAGGAAGCAACCGGTTCAACTTATCGACAACCGTTGCACAATCCAGTTCTGCATCAAAATCGAAATGAGCTACCATCAGCCGGGCATGTACTCCAGCATCCGTACGTCCGGCACCTACTACTTCTATAGGCTTGCGCAGAAAAGTCGACAAAGCCTTCATCAACACTTCCTGTACACTAATGCCATTAGGCTGGATCTGCCAGCCATGATAATTTGTACCATCGTACGATAAGTATATAAAATATCTGTACATATTCCGTTATCTTACAGTTATATGGAAACATCCCTGCTTCAATTCATACTTCACATAACAACGGTTCAACTTACGCATATCTCTAAGCACTTCCGAAAGAACAAGTTTCAGCGTATCTGCCCCTACATCCTGCATAGGTCTTCCATCAGGATCTTCAACCTTTGCAAACCGTTTCCAACTCACATCGAAAGTAGTACCATAAGAATGACAAGAATTTGCCGACGCATTAAGATTTCTGCGTCGTAAACGCTTTACATCGTCTTTAGTGCGAAGAACAGAGGTTACAATTATTTTATTAGGATTTAATCCTTTGTTTTCCAGCGAATCAAGGAAAGCATGACCTATTGTATCCAGTAAAGCACTGGCCCGAGGAACCAGATAAGGTACAGAATGTGTAAGCGAATCTACATCATACAAGTCACACGATTTTATTTCTGTCAGACGGCCAATTAATTCGGAAGCAGCTTCCCTATCGGCTACTGGAGAAATCCCCAGACTCTTGGCTGCTTTAAGCTGCACGGCATTCAAATCATTAAAACTCCGTTTATAACTAATGACACCCCGTATATTATGCGGATTATTCATTTTCATAGACATGTCTTTTTCTTTGCATCCCGCTGCAAGCAAAGAACATAGACAAAGTCCACAAAAAGTATTCAATAAGATTTTCATTCTTCTTTTCTGCTTATCTAAAATCAATAATTATCATTCTCTTCATCGCATCATCCTTATAGATAGATTGTACGCCGACAACTTTTGTCTATCACACAAATTGACGAAGAGATTAAAGTTTTATCTATTAACGGAAGCAAAAGTACGAATTATTCTTGAGATAGTATATCTTTGTAAAGAGGCGTTTAATTTAAAATATAAAAGTCTATGAACAGAGTATGTAAATTATTTGGTATTCGTTACCCTATTATACAAGGAGGAATGGTATGGTGCAGCGGATGGAGACTTGCTTCAGCAGTAAGCAATGCCGGTGGACTTGGTCTGATAGGTGCCGGCTCCATGCATCCCGAAACATTAAGAGAGCATATCCAAAAATGTAAAAAAGCAACCGACAAACCATTTGGAGTAAACATTCCTTTGATGTATCCTGAAATAGAGGCTGTTATGCAGTTGGTTGCCGACGAGGGAGTTCGCATTGTCTTCACTTCTGCCGGCAATCCTAAGACTTGGACAGAATGGCTGCACCAACATCATATTACGGTAGCTCATGTTGTTTCTTCTACAAAATTTGCAGCAAAATGTGAAGAAGCCGGAGTAGACGCTATCGTGGCTGAAGGATTCGAAGCTGGAGGACATAACGGAAGAGAAGAAACCACCACATTGTGTCTCATTCCGGCAGTCCGGCAAATCTGTACAGTTCCTCTTATAGCAGCAGGTGGTATTGCTACAGGAGAAGGTATCTTGGCAGCCCAGTCATTGGGAGCAGATGGTGTACAGATTGGAACCCGATTCGCTCTTACAGAAGAAAGTTCGGCTCACTTTGCTTTTAAAGACCGATGTCTCTCCCTACACGAAGGGGATACCATATTGACACTAAAACATCTGTCACCTACCCGCCTTATCAAAAATGAGTTTTACTCTGAAATAGAGAAAATAGAACAACAGGGTGGTTCTATAGAAGAGCTAAAAGCATTATTAGGAAAAGGCAGAGCCAAACGGGGAATCTTTGAAGGAGATTTGAAAGAAGGAGAACTGGAGATCGGCCAGATTGCTTCACTGCTCCATCACATCCAGCCTGTAAAAGAAGTCATGAAGGAACTGATAGACGATTATAACTCAGCTTTACGGCATATGCAGGATCAGTTATGCTGGTAAACGGGTCTTCTATTTCCATTAATCTGAATTCTTTTTATCGACAATGCAGACACAAAAAGTTGGTTTGCTCAATTCCAATTTATTTCATATTTTAGCAATGTAATCAAGAAATATATAATCACTATGGATATCAAACAATACATTCAAGAGAATGAAAATCGTTTTTTAGAAGAACTGTTCAGTCTTATTCGCATTCCAAGCATCAGTGCCCTGCCACAGCACAAAGAAGATATGCTTGCATGTGCCGAGCGTTGGAAACAGCTCCTGCTGGAGGCTGGAGCAGACGAAGCCATGATTATGCCTTCGAAAGGTAACCCATTGGTATATGCTGAGAAACGAGTAGACCCGAATGCACCTACTGTGCTGATTTATGCGCATTATGATGTAATGCCAGCCGAACCACTGGAACTCTGGAAAAGCCAACCTTTTGAACCGGAAGTACGCGACGGACATATTTGGGCGCGTGGAGCCGATGACGACAAAGGACAGGCAATGATTCAAGCCAAAGCCTTCGAATATGTAGTCCGGGAAGGATTATTGAAGCACAATGTAAAATTCATTTTCGAAGGAGAAGAGGAAATTGGCTCACCAAGTCTGAATGCATTCTTGAAAGAGCATAAAGAACTTCTTAAGGCAGATGTAATCCTTGTATCAGACACCAGTATGTTGGGAGCTGATTTACCCTCACTGACTACCGGACTACGCGGACTTGCTTATTGGGAAATAGAAGTTACAGGACCAAACCGTGACTTACATTCCGGACATTTTGGTGGAGCTGTAGCTAACCCTATCAACACATTATGCAGCATGCTGGCACAAATTATCGATGAAAACGGACGCATTACTATTCCACATTTCTACGACGATGTAGAAGAAGTTCCTGCTGCCGAAAGAGAGATGATTGCCAGCATTCCATTCGATGAAAAAAAATACATGGAAGCAATCGGTGTAAAGGCTTTGAAAGGAGAAAAAGGCTATTCTACACTGGAACGTAACAGTTGCCGTCCGTCTTTCGATGTATGTGGTATTTGGGGTGGATATACTGGCGAAGGCTCTAAAACCGTATTGCCTTCAAAAGCTTATGCGAAAGTATCGAGCCGTCTGGTACCTCATCAGAATCATGAAAAGATTTCCCAATTGTTTATCGACTATATCAACCAGATTGCCCCCGATTATGTGCAGGTAAAAGTTACTCCGATGCATGGAGGTGAAGGATATGTATGTCCTATCACACTGCCGGCTTATCAGGCTGCAGAAAAAGGATTTACCGTTGCATTCGGGAAAAAGCCTCTTGCAGTTCGCCGTGGAGGAAGTATTCCTATCATCAGCGACTTTGAACAAATCTTGGGAATCAAGACTGTCTTGATGGGATTCGGACTGGAAAGTGATGCTATTCACTCACCCAATGAAAACTTCTCACTTGATATTTTCCGCAAAGGAATCGAAGCAGTGGTAGAATTCCACAAAGAGTTTGATAAGATGTAATCAAAGTTCAAAACAAGAACGATAAAAAGGAATATTCAGTAAATACTACAAATCAGCCACCTAGTTCATTTGCAAAGCATCGTGAATCAGGTGGCTTTTTGTATCCTCTGTTATGTCCCGATTCCCTCTTGCGGTTAGATGACTGGAATAATTGGAACACTTGTTATATTGAACGGAAAGAAGCGATAAGACACACAAAAAACGTGACTTGAATCGATGGCTTATGATACTTGTATCGTTGCCCTTCGTGACTTGTATCGTATGCCATCGATTCAAGTCGCGTTTTTAGAAGCATTTTCTGAAAGCAAAAAACGGTATGAATGACATCTATTACTGACATTCATACCGTTTTTCTTCAGATACCGTTCCAGGCATTTGCAGAGAATTGAGCCTCAACTCCGCTTTCCAACTCATCGTTCAGGTTGTGAAAGAAATCAATACCTGTCAACTCTTCCAACTCGTCTACTGTAATTGCATAATTGGAAAGTTTCTCTTTACTACCATACGTTTTGCTCTGATCCAACCAAAAAGCAATAGCCTTGAAACGGTCTCCTTTTTTATTCAGTAAAGCCATAAAATAATACTTGGGTACCGGCTTTGTCTGATCTCCATCAATGTATGTCCAAATATGTTCCTTGCGGTCTATACTGGCACCTTTTACCACATACAGTGTATCACGGAACACATTACTTCGCCCCCAGTTTTGTACAGCTGCTTCCAGTTCACGCCATATTCCTGTATTGAAGCTGTTTTTCTGTGGACTCATATTGGTATAATAGAAAGTCTGTTCATTCGCTGTTTCAGAATACAACCGGTCGGCCGATGCACAGAGATGCCCCCTGTCATATCCTTTCCGTCCAAAATCAGCTTGCACACGCTGACTTGAAGCTCCCACCAGAGGATCGGGTCCAAAGGGTTCGTCACTACGACCTACGGTAGTCTGCCCTGTTGTATTATAAAATTTGAAAGCTACCCAGCGTGCATGTTTTTTGTCTAAATCGTATTCCAGACTAAAGGTATTAACTTCTTGCCCTCCCACTGTAGTAGAATGGGAAACAAACTTATGATTGCCACTTGTTGCCAAGGCAGGGAGCTCTGCCGGGCCATTAGAGAAAGCAGAACCCGATGAAGGGTCATCGTTACTACAAGAGGTAAAAAGCAGGGCAGACAACAGACTGCCCGCCAAGAATAGTCTTATTTTCATTCGTTCAATTTTTATGCTGTTTTGACACTGATGTACAACAAAGCACAACAGTTTTTATTTCTTTATGCAAAGAAAATAAAAAAGAGCGAAGAATCCCGCCTTTCCGACAAGATTCTTCGCTCCATTATATCAAGAACCAGATATGGTTATAATTATCAGTTCATAGTATGTGAACCTAATCCGCTTACATCATCTTTAGAAGTAGCTTCCCACTCATCTGCATTGTAAGTAGCAGAAGGTCCAGTTACACTTGATTTACGACGATATGTCATATCCTTTGCAAAGTCTGCAGAACCTGCTCCAAATGAACCAAATATATCAATCAATTCACCGTTCTTAAACAATCCTACAGGATCATTTCCATTAAAGTTCACCGCATTACAAACTGTTGCCTCACCTTCATATATCTCTGCACTTGAATTTTTATAAACAATAACAGATTTAGCAGGTAAAGAGCCTGACAATTCTGTATAATTTTTATATCCTGTACCATCTTTTGACCAAGTTGCACCTCCATTGGTATTCAAATCCAAAGCATAAGCAGATAAATCTATTGCATTATCAGTCGGATTATAAATTTCTATATATTTATTATTACCGCTTCCTTCTACATATTCAGAGATAAACAAATCTCCTGTTCCAGGCTCTGGTTCTGTACCCCCATTTTTCAATTCAAATTCTGTGATGGTTTTCATACCCGGAGCGCTAAATGCATATTTCAAGGTACCACACAAAACAACTTCTTTACCCTAAAATCCGCAACTATCATCCAATACACGATTAAGGGTAGATTTATGAGT
>UQPQ01000057.1 GCA_900542985.1 uncultured Bacteroides sp. | reverse complement strand
TACTGCGTACAAGTGGGAGAGTAGGTAGTCGCCGTTTTAGTTTCCCCGGTCCTTTTAGGGTCGGGGATTTTTTTTGCCTTCTGGCGATGCCTTTTCCGCTGTTGTTCCGTAGCAGGCCTTTCTCCGGCCCGGTACTGCCCCGTTCTTCTTCCTCATTCGTCATGTCTGACAGCTGAAGGATAATCCTCCCCTTTATGTAAAGAGGAAAATCCTGAGTACGTCCTGCTTTATTCTTAAATCCCGTCTGATGCGTGGTTCTTGGCGGCTGTATTGTCGTCGTTTTGCAGGGCCTGCGGAAATCTTCAGCTTGTTAGAATCATGACGTGTCCGGCCGTGGGTGATGTGTGTATGCATCCTCTGCTTCTGAAGGCTTGTTTCCTGCTTGACATGATTCTTTTTTGGAGCTTTTATTTCTGTCTCTGATCTTTTGGATATGTTGCGTTGTGGATGTACTGTTTTTATTCCTGTATCGAATGGATGCTTCTGTACCCTTATCTGTAAACGTTATGCGGTAATGGAGGAAAGTTTGATAAAGAGAATTGCTCTGTCAATAGAAGAAAAGACTTGACAACAGAGAATGATTACATGTGATAGGAAATATATATTTTTTTTGTTTGTGAACTATTTTTTGTTTTCCTTGTGATAAGTAATATTCTCTTATTATTAGGTCTACCTTACATAATTATGTTTCAAATTGAAATAAGAAAGAAATATGCTATAGATATAGTTCGTTTTTTCTGCTGTACAACATGAAATATAGCATATTGTTTATATCGTGATAAATTTTAAAAATAAAATAGGATTTATTTTTCTTGAATTTATTATATTTGGCTTCCGTAATAATAGAGTTATGGTAGTAAAGTAATTGTAATTCTTAAAATATAGTAATCATGGAAAATAAAATTCAGGAGCTTACTGATAAGATTTATCGCGAAGGTGTGGAAAAAGGAAATGAAGAAGCACAGCGTCTTATTAGTCATGCCCAGAAAGAAGCTCAAAAATTAATAGAAGACGCACAGAAAGAGGCTGAATCCATTATAACAGGAGCTCGTAAATCTACTGATGAGTTATCAGAAAATACAAAAGCTGAGTTGAAACTATTTGCAGGACAAGCTGTGAATGCACTGAAAACTGAAATTGTTAATTTGCTAACCGAACAAACAATTACAGAAGCTGTTAAGGGTGCTACTTCTGATAAATCTTTTTTGAATCATTTTATTGTTGCTTTAGCTGAAAAGTGGTCTTCCAATGAGGATATTGTAATTTCAGTGAATGACGCAGAAGCTTTGAAGAAATATTTTGCTTCTAATGCAAAGCAGTTATTGGATAAAGGCGTTAAAATAGAACAAGTAAATGGTAGAAAAACTTTATTCTCTATTTCACCGGCTGATGGCTCTTATAAGGTGAATTTTGGGGAAGAGGAGTTTGAAAATTACTTTAAAGAGTTCTTACGTCCTCAGCTGGTAGAAATGTTGTTTTAACAAAAGCGTATGAGTAATTACTATTGCTTGGTAGCCGGTTTGCCAGATATTTCTTTAGAGGATGGTAAACTAAATTATAATGTTGCTAACTTTAAATCTGAATTGTATCCTGAATTATCCGATAAGGATAAAAAGTTGATAGATTTATTTTATCTGCAATACGACAATAAAGATTTATTGAAGCTGCTGAAGAATAAGGATGCAAAGGTGGAGGAAAGGGGAATTTTTCCTTCTGTAGAATTACTTCAATTGATTGACGCAGTTCGTGATGACGAGTCTCAGGATAGAAAATATCCTTTTTATTTCTATGATTTTATTTCTCAATATTTGGCATTACCAACTGAAAATTTGTATTATGCAGAAGACCTGATGGCTTCTATGTACTATGAATACGCAATGTCATGTAAGAATAAATTTATTTCTGCTTGGTTTGAATTTAATTTGAATCTGAATAATATTTTAGCTGCTTTTGCGGCCAGAAAATACAAGCAGGATGTTTCCAATGTGATTGTTGGTCATACAGAAGTATGTGAACAACTTCGAACATCGAATGCCCGAGACTTTGGATTAAGCGAGAAACTGGATTATTTTGAATCGTTGTTACATATTGCAGAAATTGAAGACTTGGTAGAACGTGAAAAAAAGATAGATCAACTTAAGTGGAATTGGTTGGAAAAAGAATCATTTTTCCATTATTTCACAATAGAACGTGTATTTGTCTTTTTACTACAACTGGAGATGATAGAGCGTTGGATTTCTTTAGATAAAGAGAAAGGCAATGAGCTATTCAGACAGATGATAGAAAAATTGAAGAGTGAGGTTCAGATACCGGAAGAATTTAGAAAATAGTAAAATCAATATAGAATGGCAACAAAAGGAACTGTTTTAGGCGTTATCGCCAATATGGTAACATTGACAGTTGACGGCCCGGTTGCACAGAATGAAATCTGTTATATTACAACTGGAGGAGACCGTTTAATGGCCGAAGTAATTAAGGTGGTTGGAAAGAACGTGTATGTACAGGTTTTCGAAAGTACACGTGGCTTGAAGGTCGGTGCCGAGGCTGAGTTTACTGGTCATATGTTGGAAGTTACATTGGGTCCAGGTATGCTTTCGAAGAATTATGACGGATTGCAGAATGACTTGGATAAAATGGAAGGAGTCTTCTTGAAAAGAGGACAATATACATATCCTTTGGATAAAGAGAAAAAATGGCATTTTAAACCTATAGTAGAAGTTGGAACAGAGGTGGGACCTTCAGCTTGGTTAGGTGAAGTAGAAGAAAATCACCAGCCATTGAAGATTATGGTACCTTTCCAATTATCTGATACCTATAAAGTAAAATCCATTGTGCCGGAAGGTGAATATACAATCGAAGATACGGTCGTTGTGCTGACAGACAAAGATGGCAAAGATATTTCTGTAAATATGATTCAGAAATGGCCTGTCAAGAAAGCGATGACCAATTACAAGGAAAAACCGCGTCCATATAAACTTCTGGAAACAGGTGTACGTGTCATTGATACTGTTAATCCAATAGTAGAAGGAGGTACAGGTTTTATCCCTGGTCCTTTTGGTACAGGAAAAACCGTTTTGCAGCACGCTATTTCAAAACAGGCCGAGGCCGACATTGTAATTATTGCAGCTTGCGGTGAACGTGCAAACGAAGTTGTAGAAATCTTTACCGAGTTCCCTGAATTGGTCGATCCACATACAGGACGTAAGTTGATGGAGCGTACAATTATTGTAGCCAATACATCAAACATGCCTGTGGCAGCTCGTGAAGCTTCTGTGTATACAGCCATGACTATGGCAGAGTTTTACCGTGCGATGGGGTTAAAAGTTTTGTTGATGGCCGATTCAACTTCTCGTTGGGCACAGGCGTTGCGTGAAATGTCGAATCGTATGGAGGAACTTCCTGGTCCGGATGCATTCCCGATGGATATTTCAGCCATTATTTCCAACTTCTATGGCCGTGCAGGTTTCGTACATTTGAATAATGGGGCAACAGGTTCTATTACATTTATCGGTACTGTATCACCGGCAGGTGGTAACTTGAAAGAGCCTGTGACAGAAAATACAAAGAAAGTTGCTCGTTGTTTCTATGCTTTGGAACAGGAACGTGCAGACCGTAAACGTTATCCAGCCGTAAATCCAATTGATTCTTATTCTAAGTATTTGGAATATCCGGAATTTGAAGAGTATATCACAAAACGAATCAATGATAAATGGATTGGTAAAGTAAATGAGTTAAAGACTCGTTTGTTGCGCGGTAAGGAAATTGCAGAGCAGATTAACATTTTGGGTGATGATGGTGTGCCAGTAGAATATCATGTCATCTTTTGGAAGTCAGAATTGATTGACTTTGTGATTTTACAGCAGGATGCTTTTGATGAAGTAGATGCTGTTACTCCAATGGAAAGACAAGAAGAACTGGTAAATATGATTATAGATATTTGCCACACAGAATTTGCCTTTGATAATTTCGTGGAAGTAATGGATTACTTTAAAAAGATGATTAACATCTGTAAGCAGATGAACTATGCTCGCTTCCGTTCGGAACAATATGTGGCATTCCAACAGCAATTGCAGGAATTGGTTGCCGAAAGAAGTGTGAAATAAGTGGTGATTCATTAATAAACTATTTAAAAGATGGCAACAAAAGCTTTTCAAAAGATATATACAAAGATTAGCCAGATTACGAAAGCAACTTGCTCCTTGAAAGCAACGGGAGTAGGTTATGATGAATTGGCTATGGTAAATGGAAAACTTGCACAGGTCGTAAAAATTGCAGGTGATGAAGTTACTTTGCAGGTATTTGAAGGAACAGAAGGTATTCCTACCGATGCTGAAGTAGTATTTTTAGGTAAATCTCCTACATTGAAAGTAAGTGAGCAATTGGCAGGACGTTTCTTTAATGCTTTTGGTGAACCGATTGACGGAGGACCTGAAATAGAAGGAACAGAAGTTGAAATTGGTGGTCCCTCTGTAAATCCGGTACGTAGAAAGCAGCCTTCTGAGCTGATTGCAACTGGTATTGCTGGTATCGACTTGAATAATACATTGGTATCAGGACAGAAAATTCCGTTTTTTGCTGACCCTGACCAACCTTTCAATCAAGTGATGGCCAATGTGGCTCTTCGTGCAGAAACAGATAAGATTATTCTAGGAGGTATGGGTATGACTAATGATGACTACCTGTACTTTAAGAATGTCTTTTCAAATGCCGGAGCTTTGGACCGTATTATCAGTTTTGTGAATACCACAGAAAATCCTCCGGTTGAACGTTTGCTGATTCCGGATATGGCGTTGACTGCTGCAGAATATTTTGCAGTAGAGCATAACCAAAAAGTATTGGTGCTGCTGACAGATATGACTTCTTATGCGGATGCATTGGCTATCGTATCTAACCGTATGGATCAAATTCCTTCTAAGGACTCTATGCCGGGGTCATTGTATTCAGACTTAGCTAAGATTTATGAAAAGGCAGTACAGTTCCCTAGTGGAGGTTCTATTACAATTATTGCCGTTACCACATTGTCGGGAGGAGATATTACACATGCCGTACCTGATAACACCGGTTATATTACAGAAGGTCAGTTGTTCTTGCGCCGTGATAGTGATATCGGTAAGGTTATTGTGGATCCGTTCCGTTCATTGTCACGTTTGAAACAATTGGTGAGTGGTAAGAAAACTCGTAAAGATCATCCGCAGGTAATGAATGCAGCTGTTCGTTTGTATGCTGATGCGGCCAATGCGAAAACAAAAATGGAAAATGGTTTCGATTTGACCAATTATGACGAACGTGCTTTGGCCTTTGCTAAAGATTATGCTAATCAATTGTTGGCTATTGACGTAAACCTGAATACAACAGAAATGTTGGATGTAACTTGGGGATTGTTTAGCAAATACTTTAAGCCGGAGGAAGTTAACATCAAGAAAGAATTTGTCGATCAGTATTGGCAAAAGTGATCCATTAAATTAACAGAGAGATGGCTATAAAATTTCAATATAACAAGACTTCATTGCAACAGCTTGAGAAGCAGCTCAAAGTTCGTGTGCGTACACTTCCTATTATAAAGAATAAGGAAAGTGCATTGCGCCTCGAAGTAAAGCGCTGCAAAACAGAAGCTTTGGAACTGGAGAAACGTCTGGAAGTTCAGATTCAGACATACGAAGCCATGTTCGCACTCTGGAATGAATTTGATGCATCATTAATTAAAGTAAAGGATGTACATTTGGGAGTTCGTAAAATTGCCGGTGTTCGTGTTCCTTTGCTGGAAGATGTTGATTTTGAAATTCGTCCGTTTAGTTTGTTTTGCAGTCCAAAATGGTATGCAGATGGAATTCATTTGCTGAAAGGATTGGCGCAAACAGCGGTAGAGCGCGAATTTACGCTAGCCAAATTAGGCTTGCTGGAACATGCGCGTAAAAAGACTACTCAGAAAGTGAATCTTTTTGAAAAAGTCCAGATTCCCGGTTATCAAGATGCCTTGAGAAAGATTAAGCGGTTTATGGAGGATGAGGAGAATTTGTCTAAATCTTCACAGAAAATTCTGAAGTCTATTCAAGAGAAAAGAAAGGAGGCTGAAGTATGATTGCTAAAATGAAGAAACTCACTTTCTTAGTCTACCATAAAGAATACGATGCTTTTTTGAAAAGTATTCGTGAGTTAGGAGTAGTACATATCGCAGAAAGAGCTCAGGGAGGTGCTGAAAATACTTCTTTGCAAGATAGTATTCGTTTGTCTGGTCGCTATTCTGCAGCTATTAAATTGATGCAAACTCAAGGAGTAGAGGCAGAAAAGCATGTAGGTGATGCGTTGCGAGGCGAACAGGCCTTGAAGGAGATTGAATCTTTGTTGCAGGCACGCCAGCAAGTTGCTCATCGTTTGCAGACTGCAGAAAAAGAAGTTTCAGCATTGGAAGCGTGGGGCAATTTTAATCCTGAGGATATACATCGCTTGCATGATGCCGGTTATCAAATTAATTTCTTTGTTTGTGCAGAGAAACAATTTGATCCGAGTTGGGTTGATTGCTATAATGCTACGGAAATAAATCGCGTTGGTTCAAAAATATATTTTGTAACCATTACATCAGTAGATCAATGTGTAGAACTTGATGTAGAAGCTATTAAATTACCGGAGCAAAGTCTGAATGTATTACAGGCACAAGTAGAAGGTTTACATAAAGAGGACGAGGAATTAGCCTCTCATTTGAAAAAAATGGCAGAGACTGTAATTCCAGATTTGCAGGCTGCACAGGCTGCTATACATTCTCAAATAGAATTTTCTAAGGTTGTTTTGAATACAGACTCTTTGGCAGACAACAAGTTGATGTTGTTGGAAGGATGGGCTCCTGCACAACGTATAGAAGAAATCAAACAATTTTTGAGTACGCAGGATGCTTATTATGAGATTGCAGATCCTACTCCGGAAGACAATGTGCCTATTTTGTTGAATAATAAAGGGTTCTTCCGCTTGTTTGAGCCTATTATGAAACTATATATGTTGCCGAAATACAATGAGCTTGATCTGACTCCATTCTTTGCCCCATTCTTTATGCTCTTTTTTGGGCTTTGTTTGGGAGACAGTGGATACGGATTGTTCATGGTGCTTGCTGTAACAATATATAGAATCGTGGCAAAACAACTTAGCAGTTCTATGAAATCCATACTGACGTTGGTACAGTTATTGGGAGCTTCCACAATGGTTTGCGGATTATTGACTGGTACTTGTTTTGGTTTCAACTTGTATGATATCAATATTCCATTTTTCCAAAGTATGAAGGAAACCATTTCGCTGGATAATCAGCAAATGTTTAATCTTTCTTTAATCTTGGGAGGAGTGCAGATTATTTTTGGTATGATTCTGAAAGCTGTCAATCAGACGATTCAGTTTGGTGTAAAATATGCAATTGCTACTATTGGCTGGATTCTTATTCTGGTAAGTACAGCTATTGCATTTGCTGCACCGGCTGTAATGCCGATGGGAGGAACCGTACATGCAGTTATATTAATAATAGGAGCGTTGATGGCTTATTTGTATAACAGTCCGGGAAAAAATATTTTTGTCAACATAGGCTTAGGCTTATGGGATAGTTACAATATGGCTACAGGTTTGTTAGGTGATATCCTTTCATACGTTCGTTTGTTTGCTTTAGGACTATCCGGTGGTATTTTGGCAAGCGTATTTAACAGTTTGGCTGTTGGAATGAGTCCTGACAATGCAGTAGCAGGACCTATTATAATGGTGTTGATCTTTGTAATAGGACATGCCATCAATATATTTATGAATGTATTGGGAGCTATGGTACACCCTATGCGTCTTACTTTTGTAGAGTTTTTCAAAAATGCCGGTTACGAAGGAGGAGGCAAGGAGTACAAACCTTTTAAAAACTAAAGTGTTACAACTTTTAAAAGAAAGATAATAATAAAAACAAAAATTAAAATTATAAAGTTATGGAAATGAATCTTTTGATTGCCTATATTGGCATTGCTATTATGGTTGGTTTATCTGGTATCGGTAGTGCTTATGGTGTAACCATCGCCGGAAATGCTTCAATTGGAGCGTTGAAGAAAAACGATAGTGCTTTTGGTAACTTCTTGGTATTGACTGCACTTCCAGGTACACAGGGTTTGTATGGTTTTGCCGGATATTTTATGTTCCAGAGTATTTTTGGAGTATTGACTCCTGAAATTACAGGAATTCAGGCTTGTGCTGTATTAGGCTCTGGCATTGGTCTGGGATTGGTTGCTTTGTTCTCAGCTATTCGTCAGGGACAGGTATGTGCTAATGGTATTGCTGCTATCGGTCAAGGCCACAATGTATTTGGAAATACTTTGATTTTGGCTGTATTCCCGGAATTGTATGCAATCGTTGCATTGGCTGCAACCTTCTTGATGGGATCTGCATTGGCTTAAATATAATAAAAAAGTAATATGTAGATATCCGGTATGAGTTTATCTCGTACCGGATATTTTTTTGTACATGATAAAGTATATAGACTGTGTATCTTTAGTATAGTTTGATTATTCTATAGGTTGTAATGTCATGTAATTTGTGAAATCAATACCTTTTTAGATGTCTGATATCCAGTTAAAGACCGATTATCCTCTGTTAGAATAATATTATGCGTGAATTTGTTCGTTATATTCATCCTTTTTTATAAATTCGCGCTTGACTTAGAAAATACTATAAAAGATGACAATGCAACTTTTGACTCCTGATTATATATTTGAATCAAGTTGGGAAGTATGTAATAAGGTTGGAGGAATTTACACAGTTCTTTCCACAAGAGCAAAAACTTTGCAAGATGCTTTTCCTGATAAGATTTATTTTATAGGTCCGGATGTATGGATAGGAAAAGAAAATCCTTTATTTATTGAGGATAATGAATGCCTGAAAGAATGGCGTAAACACGCAATAGAGAGTGATCATTTAAAGATTCGTATTGGAAGATGGAATATTCCAGGGAATCCTATCGCTATTTTAGTTGATTTTACTCCTTTCTTTTCGGAAAAGAATGAGATCTACACAAAAATGTGGGAAGACTTTCAAGTTGATTCTTTGCATGCTTATGGAGATTATGATGAAGCATCCATGTTTTCATATGCTGCAGGAAAGGTTGTAGAAAGTTTTTATCGTTATAATTTGACTCTGCAAGATAAGGTCGTATATCAGGCACATGAGTGGATGACAGGAATGGGAGCCCTTTATGTGCAGAAAGCAGTTCCGCAGATTGCTACTATTTTTACTACACATGCGACTTCCATTGGTCGTTCGATAGCCGGAAACAATAAACCTCTTTATGATTATCTGTTTGCTTATAACGGAGATCAGATGGCTCAGGAACTCAATATGCAATCTAAGCATTCTATTGAAAAACAAACAGCTCATCATGTAGACTGCTTTACGACTGTGAGTGAAATTACCAATAACGAATGTAAGGAATTACTTGAAAAACCTGCTGATGTGATTCTGATGAATGGCTTTGAGGATGACTTTGTGCCCAAAGGAACAAAGTTTGCCAATAAGCGGAAAAAGGCACGGAAAACTTTGCTTACCATGGCTAATGCTTTGTTAGGCACTCAGTTGGGGGATGATACGATGATTATTGGTACCAGTGGACGCTATGAGTTCAAGAACAAAGGTATTAATGTATATCTGGAAGCATTGAACCGATTGACACGAGATAAAAATCTGAAAAAAGAAGTTCTGGCATTTATCAATGTACCAGGATGGGTAGGGGAGCCTCGTGAAGATTTGCGTAAGCGTTTGGATAGCAAGGAAACATTCAATACTCCATTGGAGTGTCCGTTTATTACACACTGGCTGCATAATATGAATCACGATCAGGTACTTGATATGTTGAAGTATCTGGATATGTCGAATGCTGCAGATTCAAGAGTAAAGGTAATTTTTGTGCCATGTTATCTGGATGGAAAGGATGGTATTTTAAATGAATTGTACTACGATTTGATAATAGGAACAGATTTGAGTGTATATCCTTCCTATTACGAACCATGGGGATATACTCCTCTTGAAAGTATTGCATTTAAAGTTCCTACTATTACTACAGACCTCGCAGGATTTGGCCTATGGGTGAATTCGTTGAAAGGCCGTCCGGGAGTATTACAGGATGGAGTAAAGGTAATTCATCGTACCGATTATAACTATTCGGAAGTAGCTGATACTATTAAAGATACAATATCCGAGTTCTCTTCTCTGTCAGAAACAGAAATTAATAAAATACGTAATAATGCGGCTAAAATAGCCGAGAAAGCACTTTGGAAACACTTTATAGAAGCTTATTATAGAGCATATGATATTGCTTTACGCAATGCTTCCAAACGCCTTTCTTTTAAAGTTGAGAAATCCTTAAATTAAATTTAAAGATATGAAAGTTAAAACTAATTATGCTAATGCTCCGGTTTGGAGAGAGATTAATGTAAAATCTCGTATTCCGGAATCTCTGAAGATGTTGGAAGAAATGGCTCGCAATATCTGGTGGGCTTGGAATGATGAGGCAACTGAAATGTTTAAAGAGTTGGATCCAGAGCTGTGGCAGATTGTTGCTCAGAATCCGGTTGCATTATTGGAACGTCTAAGCTATGAAAAATTAGAGGCTTTGTCTGAAAATAAAGGAGTTTTGAAAAAAATCGACGACATTTACGCAAAGTTCAAGGCGTATATAAATGAAAAGCCTGATTCAAAACGTCCGTCAGTAGCATATTTCTGTATGGAATATGGTCTGACTCATGTATTAAAAATCTACTCTGGAGGTTTAGGTGTATTGGCCGGCGACTATTTGAAAGAAGCTTCAGACAGTAATGTAGATATGTGTGCTGTCGGTTTCTTGTACCGTTATGGTTATTTTAGCCAGAGCCTTTCTATGGACGGCCAGCAAATTGCTAATTATGAAGCACAAAACTTTGGCAGTTTGCCCCTTGAACGTGTAAACGATGAAAATGGAAAACCTTTGGTACTCGATGTTCCTTATCTGAACTATTACGTACATGCATATGTATGGAGAGTAAATGTAGGTCGTGTACCTTTGTATTTGCTTGATACAGATAATGAAATGAATAGCGAGTTCGACCGTCCGATTACACATCAGTTGTATGGTGGTGACTGGGAAAACCGCTTGAAACAGGAAATTCTGTTGGGTATCGGTGGTGTATTGCTGCTGAAGAGATTAGGAATAAAGAAAGATATTTATCATTGCAATGAGGGACATGCTGCATTGTGTAATGTACAGCGTTTGTGCGATTACGTAGAAGGTGGAATGTCTTTCGATGAAGCTTTGGAAGTTGTTCGTGCTTCTTCTCTTTATACTGTTCATACTCCTGTACCTGCAGGTCACGATTATTTCGACGAAGGCTTGTTTGGTAAATATATGGGCGGATATCCTCAGCGTATGGGTATCTCATGGGAAGATTTGATGAACTTGGGACGTATTAATCCGGGTGATCCGAATGAACGTTTCTGTATGTCTACTTTCGCATGCAATACATGTCAGGAAGTAAACGGTGTAAGCTGGTTGCACGGAAAAGTTTCTCAGGAAATGTTTGCTGGTATTTGGAAAGGATACTTCCCTGAAGAAAATCATGTAGGTTATGTTACCAATGGTGTACATTTCCCCACTTGGTGTGCTTCTGAATGGAAGAAATTGTATAACAAATATTTCGACAAGAACTTCTTGAAAGACCAGTCTAATCCGAAGATTTGGGAAGCTATCTATAATGTTCCTGATGAAGAAATCTGGAACACTCGTGTTGCATTGAAGAATAAATTGATTGATTATATCCGTAATCAGTTCCGCGACACTTGGTTGAAGAACCAGGGAGATCCTTCTCGTGTTGTTTCTTTGATGGATAAAATCAATCCGAATGCATTGCTTATTGGTTTTGCTCGTCGTTTTGCAACATACAAACGTGCACATTTGTTGTTTACCGATTTGGATCGTTTGTCTAAGATTGTAAATAATCCTGATTATCCGGTACAGTTCTTGTTTGCCGGAAAAGCACACCCACACGATGGAGCTGGACAGGGATTAATCAAGAAGATTGTAGAAATATCTAAACGTCCGGAATTCTTGGGTAAGATTATCTTCCTCGAAAATTACGATATGAAACTGGCTCGTCGTCTTGTTTCTGGAGTAGATATCTGGATGAACACTCCGACACGTCCGCTCGAAGCATCAGGTACATCTGGTGAAAAAGCGTTGATGAACGGTGTGGTAAACTTCTCTGTACTTGACGGATGGTGGCTGGAAGGCTATCGTGAAGGTGCAGGATGGGCTTTGACCGAAAAACGTACTTATCAGAATCAGGAACACCAAGACCAGCTGGATGCAGCTACTATTTATAGTATTTTGGAAACTGAAATCCTTCCGTTGTATTATGCACGTAATAAGAAAGGCTATTCTGAAGGATGGATTAAGACCATTAAGAACTCTATAGCACAGGTAGCTCCTCATTATACAATGAAGCGTCAGCTTGATGATTACTATGCTAAGTTCTATGAAAAAGAAGCTTCACACTTCCACTCTTTGGCTGCAAATGACTTTACTAAAGTAAAAGAACTGGCTAAATGGAAAGAAGAAGTTGCAGAAAAATGGGATTCAATTGAAATTGTATCTGTAGACAAGTGCGAAGAACTTCGTCAGGGTAATGTAGAAAGCGGAAAAGACTATACAATTACTTGTGTGATCGATGAAAAAGGTTTGGACGATGTTGTAAGTGTAGAAATGGTAGTAACTTATACAAATGTGGAAGGTAAAGAACACATTTATTCTGTTACCCCAATGGATCTGATCAAACGCGAAGGCAATTTGTATACCTTCCAGATGGTTCACAGCTTGTCTAATGCCGGAAGCTTTAAAGTAGCTTATCGTATGTTCCCGAAACATGCTGATCTGCCTCATCGTCAGGATTTCTGCTATGTACGCTGGTTCAATGCATAATATGAAGTAGAAAGCACATAATTAAATATTTATGAAACCGCATGTAGAAGCCGGATTTTCCGGTGGATACATGCGGTTTTTTATGTTTCTTTGATATATTTGCAAAAACATGATTTGCCTATGAAAATTCTGATTGTAGAAGATGATGCCGATTTACGCGAAATCATCGTACGCTCTTTGGAAAAAGAACGCTATATAGTAGCGGAAGCTCCAGATTATAAAACTGCTTTATACAAGGTAGAAGATTACGATTACGATTGTATCTTATTGGATATCATGTTACCCGATGGAAACGGGCTTGACCTTTTGAAAGAGTTTCACGATATGGGAAAACATCCTAATGTGATTATTCTGTCGGCTAAAGATTCCATAGAAGATAAGGTGGCAGGATTAGACTTGGGAGCAGATGACTATCTTCCTAAGCCTTTCCATCTGGCTGAACTTCATGCACGTATCAAAAGTCTTTTACGACGGAATCATCGGGAAGGAAAGAAGCTGGTTCAGTATGGCAATATTGAAATAAATCCGGATGATTATAAAGTGACGGTAAATGGAAAAGAACTTGAACTGAACCGGAAGGAGTACGATATTCTCTTTTATTTTATGTCACGTCCGGGAAGACTGGTCAATAAAAATACATTGGCAGAGTCTGTATGGGGAGACCATATCGACCAGGTAGATAATTTCGATTTTATCTATGCGCAGATTAAGAATTTGCGTAAGCATCTGAAAGACGCCGGTGCTACTCCGGAACTGAAAGCTGTATATGGATTTGGCTATAAATTTGTTGTAGAATGAAACTGTTTCATTTGGTTTTATCCCGTATATCGCTGGCTCTGACGGTAATCCTGGCGCTTTGGGCTGCTTTCTTTTATCTGGCCATGGTAGAAGAAATTAATGATGAAGTGGATGATTCGCTGTCCGATTATGCCGAACGCCTGATTGTCCGTTCATTGTCGGGGGATGAACTGCCGTCGGAGAATAACGGAACCAACAATCAGTACTATTTGTACGAGGTGAGCAGGGAATATGCCCAGACTTACCCTCATTTGTCTTTCCATGATGAAATGGTGTATATTACCGACAAGGGAGAAACAGAGCCGGCCCGTGTGCTTACTGTGATTTTTGAGACAGAAGAGGGACAGTTTATGGAGCTGGTGGTGTATACTCCTACTATTGAAAAATACGATTTGAGGCAGGCCATCTTGGGATGGATTATCTTTTTGTATGTAGTGCTGCTGTTGATGATTGTATTGCTGAATGCATGGGTTTTCCACCGGAATATGAAACCTTTGTATAATCTTTTAGATTGGCTTGACCATTATCGTCTGGGGCATCAGAATAAGCCACTGGAAAATACAACACGCATTACAGAGTTTCATAAATTGAATGAAGTGGTTTTACTATCCTCTCAGCGCAGTGAGCAGTTGTACGAGCAACAGAAACTTTTTATAGGTAATGCTTCACATGAAATGCAGACTCCTTTAGCCATTTGCCGCAACAGACTGGAAATGCTGATGGAAGACGAAAGCCTGACAGAAAAGCAATTGGGTGAATTGATGAAAACTCATCAGACACTGGAAAACCTGACACGGATGAACAAGTCGCTTTTGCTTTTGTGCAAAATAGAAAACGGACAATTTGCAGAAAATACATCGGTTTGTTTTGATCATCTTCTGGAACGTTATCTGGACGACTACCAGGAGGTGTATGCTTATCGGCATATCACAGTAGAGGTAGAAAATAATGCTTCCTTCTGTGTGCAAATGAATGACTCGCTGGCTTCTACTTTGGTTTCTAATTTGTTGAAGAATGCATTTGTGCATAATGTGGATGACGGGGCAATTCATATAAAAGTAGATTCAGAATCGTTTACTATCAGTAATACAGGAGAAGAGCCATTGGATGAGAACCGTATTTTTGAGCGTTTCTATCAGGGGAAGAAAAAAGAAGGATCGACAGGTTTAGGATTGGCATTGGTCGATTCTATCTGTAAAGCTGCGCATTTATCGATACGATATACTTATAAAGATGGTTATCATGTATTTAAGGTAAGTAGGGAGTGAAAAGACTGTTTTATTATGTTTGGAGGGTTTTCTGATACACGATAAAATATTTGAATATGGAAGTAGGGAAAATAGAATATTTCATATTCTTTTCAGATTTATCATTCAATTTTGTATCAGAAACTTAAACATCCTTAATTCCGCAACACTATAATTTAACTTTATTTATAAGTTCCTGAGCAAC
>UQPQ01000056.1 GCA_900542985.1 uncultured Bacteroides sp. | reverse complement strand
TAGAAAGAGTGTGATTTTGTTCATTTTTCTGTCTTTTTGAATGAATTTTGCTTTTGTTTTTGCTCTCTTCCAAATTAAATATTTACTGTGTAGGCAATATTTTTTAATAAAAATTAGTTGCTGCTGTTAATATAATGCCGTATTTTTGGCTGCAATAAAAATAAAGAAGATAAAAAACACAGTAAAACAATAAAATTATGGCTGAAGCTATTGATATTCGAGAACTAAACGAGCGCATAGAACGTCAGAGTGCGTTTGTTACTAATCTGATGACAGGAATGGATCAAGTCATTGTCGGTCAGAAACACTTGATAGAATCTTTGTTAATTGGTTTGTTGTCTGATGGACATATTTTGTTGGAAGGTGTTCCAGGATTGGCAAAAACCTTGGCTATAAAAACACTTGCCTCACTGATTGATTCAAAATATAGTCGTGTGCAGTTTACCCCTGACTTACTTCCAGCCGATGTAATCGGAACTATGATATATAGCCAGAAGGATGAACAATTCATCGCTAAAAAAGGACCTATCTTTGCTAACTTTGTGTTGGCCGATGAAATTAACCGTGCTCCGGCAAAAGTACAGAGTGCTCTGTTGGAAGCAATGCAGGAACGTCAGGTTACTTTGAGTAAGGAAACATTCCGTTTGCCAGAGCCGTTCCTGGTAATGGCTACTCAGAATCCTATTGAACAAGAAGGTACTTATCCATTGCCGGAAGCTCAGGTAGACCGTTTCATGTTGAAGGTTATTATTGATTATCCGAAACTGGAAGAAGAGAAGAAAATTATTCGTCAGAATATTACAGGTGAAAAAATTGAAGTACGTCCTGTACTGAAAGCGGAAGATATTATAGAGGCACGCAAAGTGGTACGCCAAGTTTATCTGGACGAAAAAATTGAACAATATATTGCTGATATCGTATTTGCAACTCGTTATCCTGAAAAATATGACTTGAAAGAACTGAAAGGTTTGATCGGCTTTGGTGGATCTCCACGTGCTTCTATCAATCTGGCTCTTGCTGCACGCAGTTATGCGTTTATTAAACGCCGTGGCTATGTGATTCCGGAAGACGTTCGTGCTGTGGCTCATGATGTATTGCGTCACCGTATTGGATTAACTTACGAAGCTGAAGCAACCAATGTTACTTCGGATGAAATTGTAAGTAAGATTTTGAATAAGGTTGAAGTGCCCTAATTAAATCTTGACTTTTTGCCTTGTTTTTTTTAGACTTAAGGCAAAATGGATGTTTGAAGTGAGAAATTCTCAAGTTAAATAAGGTTATTCCAGATTTGCATAAGCAAGTCCGGAATAATCGGATTAATTTCAGAAAAATGGAAACAAGTGAACTACTAAAACGTGTTCGCCAGATCGAAATTAAAACAAGAGGGCTTTCCAATAATATCTTCGCCGGCCAATATCATTCAGCTTTTAAGGGTAGGGGTATGGCTTTTTCGGAAGTGCGTGAGTACCAATATGGAGACGATGTACGCGATATTGACTGGAATGTAACAGCTCGTTTTGATAAACCCTTTGTAAAAGTATTCGAAGAAGAACGTGAACTGACGGTAATGCTGTTGGTAGATGTTTCGAATAGCTTGGATTTTGGTACGGTGAAACAGACAAAGAAAAATATGGTGGCAGAGATTGCGGCTACACTTGCCTTTTCTGCTATTCAGAACAACGATAAAATCGGTGTTATATTTTTTTCCGACCGGATAGAGAAATTCATTCCTCCAAAGAAAGGAAGAAAACATATTCTGTATATTATTCGAGAGTTGCTTGATTTTCATCCGGAAAGTAAGCGTACCAATATACAGTGTGCTGTAGAGTACCTGACCAATGTATTGAAGAAACGGTGTACGGCTTTTATGCTTAGTGATTTTATCGATGATAAGGATTTTCGTAATGCACTGACTGTAGCCAACCGTAAACATGATATTGTGGCTGTCCAGGTATACGACCGTCGTTTGGAAGAACTTCCGGATGTTGGTTTGATGAAAGTTTGTGATGCTGAGACCGGACACGAACAATGGATTGATACTTCTTCGAAATCGTTACGTGCAGCGCATCATGCTTGGTGGAAAGAACGTAAGGAAAAACTGAACGATGTGTTTACTCATTGTAATGTAGATTCCGTATCGGTACGTACAGACCAAGATTATGTAAAGGCTTTACTTAATTTATTTGCTAAACGAAATTGAGGAAGATAATGAAATATTCTTTATTTAATACTTGTAGAAAGTATCTGAAAGTTGTGCTATGTGCCGTATCTCTATTTGCTGGAACATCATTTGTGCATGCTCAGGTGACGGTGGAAGCTACTATTGATTCTTTACAACTTCTAATTGGCGAACAGGCGAAGATAAAGTTACAGGTAAGCATGGACGCAAATCAGAAGTTGCGTTTACCTTTGTTTAGTGACACAATTGTACGTGGTGTAGAAATTGTAGATGTAGCAAAACCTGATACTCAGTTGCTGAATGACAATAAACGTTGGCTGATTTCACAAGAATATACAGTCACTTCATTCGATTCGGCTTTGTATTATCTTCCACCAATGAAAGTAATGGTGAATGATAAACAGTATCAATCGGAAGCTTTGGCTCTGAAGGTGTACTCCATACCAGTAGATACATTACATCCGGATCAGTTCTTTGGACCTAAGGAAATCCGGAAAGTACCTCTTATCTGGAGTGATATCGCTCCTTTGGTATATTCTTCAGTTCTAATGTTGATTTTGGGAGCTGTTGCAGTATTCCTTGTAATACGCTATCGTAATAACAAGCCTATCATTAAGATTATTAAGGTGGAACCCAAACTTCCTCCTCATCAGACAGCCTTAAAAAGAATCGAAGAAATTAAGTCGAACCAGTCATGGCGTCAGAATGATCCGAAGATGTATTATACTGAACTGACTGATGCTATTCGAGCTTATATAAAAGATCGTTTTGGTTTTAATGCACTGGAAATGACTTCTTCCGAGATTATCGAACATTTGCTGCAGGAAAAAGATAAAGATTCCATTAAGGATCTTCGTAATTTGTTTGAAGTGGCCGATTTGGTTAAGTTTGCCAAATATGCACCTTTGATGAATGAAAATGATATGAATCTTTTGAATGCTGTGGATTTTATTAATCAGACTAAGATAGAGGAAGATCCTAATGCAAAGAAAGAACCAACAGAAATCAAAGTAGAGGAAAAGCGGTCAAAGCAAGGACGTATAGCATTGATTTGCTGTATTGCTGTGGCTGGAATAGGAGCGCTGATTGCGTTGTATGTGGCTATTCGTCATATTATTAGCCTTTTCTTCTGATATTAAAATATTGAAGTTATGATTTTTGCAAATATTGAATATCTGTTTTTACTGATTTTGCTGATACCCTATGTGGTGTGGTACTTCATGCGGAGGAAAAAAACAGAACCAACGCTTCAAGTCTCTACAACTCGCATGTATATGAATGTACCTAAGACATGGAAGGTATATTTGCTTCATGCACCGTTTTTACTGCGTATTGTTGCTTTTGTGATGATTGTACTTGTATTGGCGCGCCCACAAACGACTGACAACTGGCAGAATACGGAAATAGAGGGTATTGATATTATGCTTGCTGTCGATGTGTCTACCAGTATGTTGGCAGAAGATTTAAAGCCTAACCGCTTGGAAGCTGCAAAGCAAGTTGCTTCGGAATTTATTAACGGACGTCCGAATGATAATATAGGGCTGACTATTTTTGCAGGAGAGGCATTTACCCAATGCCCGTTGACTGTAGACCATGGTGTATTATTGAATCTTTTTAATGGAATAAAAGGGGATATCGCTCAGCGTGGTTTGATTGAAGATGGTACAGCTATTGGTATGGGAGTTGCCAATGCAATTAGCAGATTAAAGGACAGCAAAGCAAAGTCGAAAGTTATTATTCTGCTGACAGACGGTAGTAATAATCGAGGAGATATTTCTCCGTTGACTGCAGCAGAGATTGCTAAGCAATTTGGCATTCGAGTTTATACAATTGGAGTTGGAACAAACGGTACAGCACCTTATCCGATGCAGACTTATGCCGGAGTACAATATGTAAATGTTCCTGTAGAAATTGACGAGCAGACTTTGACACAGATTGCAGGTACGACAAATGGAAATTATTATCGTGCAACCAGCAATTCTAAACTGAAAGAAGTGTACGAAGAGATTGATAAGCTTGAGAAAACCAAACTTAATGTGAAAGAGTTCAGCAAACGTGAAGAAGCATATCAGCTTTATGCCTTGATAGCTTTTATCTGTATTTTGCTGGAAATTGTTTTACGTAATACGGTATTAAAGAAAATACCTTAAAAACAAAAAATACTATGTTTAGATTTGGAGAACCTTTATATTTATATCTGTTGATTATATTGCCGGTATTGGTAATACTTTATTTATACTCCAATTATAGACGCAGAAAAAAAATTCGCTTGTATGGTGATCCTGACTTATTGGCTCATCTGATGCCGGATGTGTCTAAGTATCGTCCGGATGTTAAGTTCTGGTTGATGTTTGCGGCATTGACGATGGTTATTCTTATGTTAGCCAGACCACAGTTCGGCTCTAAGATGGAAACCGTAAAACGTCAGGGAGTGGAAACGGTGGTAGCATTGGATATTTCAAATTCTATGCTGGCACAAGATGTGACTCCCAGTCGTTTGGATAAGTCGAAAAAGCTGATTTCCCGATTGGTGGAAACATTCAATAACGATAAAGTCGCAATGATTGTGTTTGCTGGAGAGGCATTTACACAACTTCCTATTACAAGCGATTATGTATCAGCGAAGATGTTCCTTGAAACAATTAATCCGTCTTTGATTTCAACTCAAGGTACAGATATACGTGGAGCAATAGACTTGGCCATGAAGAGTTTTACTCCGAATGAAAATGTAGGACGTGCAATCGTTCTGATTACAGATGGAGAAAACCATGAAGGAGGAGCGATAGAGGCTGCCCAGGAAGCTGCCAAAAAGGGAATACGTGTATTTGTATTGGGAGTGGGTTCACCCGATGGTTCGCCTATCCCGATGGAAGGTACTAATGAATTTCGCAGAGACAAAGACGGTAATGTTGTCGTGACTCGGCTTAATGAACAGATGTGTCAGGAAATTGCGAAAGCAGGAAATGGCATATATGTGCGGGTAGATAATACAAACAACGCAGAAAAGGCATTGAATGCAGAGATCAATAAATTGGCAAAAGCCGATGTCGAAACTCAGGTCTTTACAGAATTCGATGAACAGTTTCAGGTTTTGGCATGGCTGGCTTTGATTTTATTGATAGCTGAATTGTTGATTCTGGAGCGTAAGAATCCGTTGTTCAAGAATGTGAAACTCTTTAAATGAGACTGATATGTTACAGAAATTATATATTGTTGCTGCTTTTGCATTAGCTGCCGGTACAACTTATGGGCAAAAAACAGTACGCGATTATTTGCGTAGTGGTAATAAATTGTATCAGGACAGTTTGTTTGTGAAAGCTGAAGTTGATTATCGTAAAGCGCTAGAACAAGATCCTAATTCTACGGATGCGATGTATAATTTGGGTAATTCTTTGCTGATGCAGCAGAAAGCAAAAGAAGCTATGGAACAATTTGAGGCTGCTTCCCGGATAGAAAAAGATAAATCGAAGTTAGCACAGATTTATCATAATATGGGGGTGATTCTGCAATCCTCCAAGCAATATCCTCAATGCATCGAGGCATATAAACAGGCTTTGCGCAATAATCCGAAAGATGATGAAACTCGCTATAATTTGGCTTTGGCTCAAAAACTGTTGAAAGATCAGCAACAACAGCAGGATCAGCAACAGAACCAGGAACAAAAGCAGGATCAGAAGCAAGATGATAAGCAGCAAAATAAAGAGCAGCAGGATCAGCAGAATAAAAATCAGCAGCAAAACCAACAACAGCAGCAAAATAAAGACCAGATGTCGAAAGAAAATGCAGAGCAATTGCTGAATGCAGTCATGCAAGATGAAAAAAATGTGCAGGATAAAGTAAAGAAAGGCATTCAGGTACAGGGACGCAAGCTGGAGAAAGATTGGTAATTATAAAGACAATTTAAAAAGAAATTATACGAATGAGGAAATTTATCTTCTTATTGTTGTTGTTTGTATCCATATTACAGGTACAGGCAGACAAAAATGTTACTTTTAAAGCCGAAGCTCCTGATGTAGTGGTAAGCGGCGATCAGTTTCGTTTGACTTTTACAGTCAATACGCAAAAAGTGAAGGACTTCCGTATGCCTTCTATTAGCGGATTTGATGTATTGATGGGGCCGAGCCGTTCACAGCAAAGTAGTACCCAAATTATAAATGGTAAGGTTTCTTCCAGCAGTTCCATCACATATACCTATATATTGATGGCTGGAAAAGAAGGAACATATACCATTCCGTCTGCAAGTATTGAAGTTGATAAAGAGAAAGTGTTTTCTAATCCAGTAACGATTAAGGTACTTCCTCAAGACAAAACTGCCGGAAATTCAGGTCAGAGTGGACAAGGTGGCTCTGCATCTTCTTCACGAAGCCAGATTGCAGGTAGCCGTATTACAGATAAAGACCTGTTTATTACAGCAACGGCCAGTAAGACTACAGTGCATGAACAAGAAGCAATTTTGTTGACCTACAAGGTTTATACTTTGGTAAATCTTCGTCAGCTTTATGGTAAAATGCCGGATTTGAAAGGATTCCATACTCAGGAAGTGGAATTACCTCAGCAGAAAACTTTCTCTTTGGAGCATTACAAAGGACGCAATTATAACACAACAGTATGGAGTCAGTATATCTTATTTCCTCAACAGACAGGTAAGTTAGAAATTCCTCCAATTACCTTTGATGGAGTTGTCGCACAACGTACTGTATCGGACGATCCTTTCGATTTCTTCAATGGAGGCGGTTATGTAGAAGTAAAGAAGAAGATTGTTACACCGAAACTGACAATTAATGTACAGTCTCTTCCCGCTAAACCTGCCGGTTTCTCGGGTGGTGTAGGAGAGTTTACACTTTCATCCTCAATCAATGCCAAGGAAGTAAAAACCAATGATGCAGTCACTATCAAATTGGTTTTGTCGGGTACTGGAAATATGAAATTAATCAGTGCTCCGGAAGTGAAATTCCCACAAGATTTTGAGGTATATGATCCGAAAACAGAAAATAACTTCCAATTGACGCAGAATGGTTTGACTGGAACTCAGACTATAGAGTATCTTGCTATCCCTCGTCATGCAGGAGATTTTACTATCCCTCCTGTAGAATTTACATATTTCGACCTGAAAACAAAATCGTATAAAACCTTGAAAACTGAAGCTTATCAGTTGCATGTTGCAAAAGGAGAAGGAAATGCAGATCAGGTAATAGCCGATTTTACAAATAAAGAAAATGTAAAAGTATTGGGTAAGGATATCCGTTTCATCAAGTTAGGTAATACAAAATTGCTTCCAAAGGGTGATTTCTTTTTTGGAACATTCGGGTATTATTTGTGGTATATCATTCCTTTTGTATTGTTTGTTGCTTTTGCAGTTATCTATAGAAAGCAAGCATTGGAAAATGCCAATATTGCAAAAGTGAAGACAAAGAAAGCTAATAAAGTTGCAAGCAAACGTATGAAGTTTGCAGGTAAGCTGTTGGCAGAAAATAAGAAGAATGAGTTTTATGATGAAGTCTTGAAGGCATTGTGGGGATACATCAGTGATAAATTGTGTATTCCGGTATCTCAATTGTCGAAAGACAATATTGAATCTGAACTGGTAAAATATGGTGTATCAGATGAATTGATTCAGAAGTTTATCGGTGCGCTGAATGAATGTGAATTTGCACGTTATGCTCCGGGAAATGAAAATGAAGCGATGGATAAAGTCTATACGGCAGCTATTGATGTAATAAGCCAGATGGAAGGTAGTATTAAACATTAAAAGGATAGGAGAAAGAGAAAAAATGAAGAAGCTATCTATTGTGTTGATTTTATTATTAGGAATTGCTCAATTTATAAATGCAGCTGTCACAAAAGAGGAAGCGGACCAGGCGTACCAGGCGAATGATTTTGCGGCTGCAATAGAAAAATATGAGGCAATCTTAAATACTGAAGGAGAATCTGCCGATGTGTATTATAATTTAGGAAACAGCTATTATAAGGAAAAGAACATCGCAAAAGCGGTTCTGAATTATGAACGTGCTTTACTTTTGAATCCGGGAGATGCTGACATTCGCTTTAACCTGGAAATGGCCAGAAGTAAAACTGTAGACCAGATAACTCCCGTAAGTGAAGTGTTTATTGTAACCTGGATGAATTCTCTGATTAATGTAATGAGCGAGAAAGAGTGGGGAGTTGTAGGAATCCTGTCTTTCTGGCTTATGCTGGTGTCGTTGATTGTATATATCTTCGGGCGTCGTATTTTGTATAAGAAAATAGGATTTGCAGGAGTTGTTGTATTTTTGTTGATAGTTATTGGAGCTAATATTTTTGCCAGCTCACAAAAGGCAGAACTGATAAACCGTACGGGAGCTATTGTGATGAGTCCTAGTCTGACCGTAAAAAGTACTCCTAACGAGAGTGGTACAGATTTATTTGTGCTACACGAAGGTACAAAAGTATACGTGGAGGATGACTCTATGAGAGAGTGGAAAGAAATCCGCCTTGAAGACGGCAAAAAGGGATGGGTTCAAACAAGTACCATAGAAATTATCTGAGATGATTGATATTCAGCAATTAATAGATAAAGATAAAGAACTTCTGTTGTTCCTTAATGGAAGTGATTCTTTGTTTTGGGATGGATTCATGTCTGTTGTAACCGATACAAAGACATGGATTCCTTCCGCTATTATATTGTTATATGTTATTTTAAAGAATAACAAATTGGCACAAAGTATTACTATTATTGTAATGCTGGCCTTGGCTATTACTTTTGCAGATCAAATAGCCTCAGGTATTTGTAAACCTTATTTTGCCCGCTTTCGTCCGGCTCAGGATCCTGAATTAATGTATTTGGTAGATGTTGTGAATGGATATAGAGGTGGAATGTATGGATTTATATCCAGTCATGCGGCAAATACGTTTGCTGTAGCAGTGTTTGTATCTTTACTTATCCGCAACAAATGGCTTACCATTATGATGTTGGGATGGGCTTTTATTCCTTCGTATTCCCGCATTTATCTGGGCGTTCATTATCCTGGTGATATTTTGTGTGGTGCATTGGTGGGAAGCATTGTTTCAGTTTTGCTATATCTGCTGTATACTTATATTCAGAAGAGATATTTCTTTCAGTCGCAAGGATATGTGTCTACTCAGTATACAAGCAGCAGATACGAGATAAGTGATATTCAGGTTTTGCATATGGTATTATTGGTGACCTATTTTTATGCTGTGGTGGCAGGAATGGTAGTTGGAGTAAATTGCTAAGATTAAAAAATCTCTGTTTTTAATTTGGATATTTATTTTCTTTCACTAACTTTATATCGTGATTTAACAATTAATCTGTTTAACGCTTAAAAATCTTAGACTACTATGAACAGAACAATAACTTTTAATGAACTTCGTAAAATTAAAGATTCATTACCCAGTGGCAGTATGCATCGTATTGCCGATGAGTTAAATATAAGTGTTGAAACTGTACGTAACTTTTTTGGAGGACACAATTTTAAAGATGGTAAAAGTGTAGGTATTCATTTGGAACCCGGACCGGATGGAGGCTTGGTAATGTTGGATGATACCACAGTGCTTGATAAAGCTATTGCCATTCTGAAAGAAGAACAAGCTTCAGTCTAAAATCAGTAGAAGAAATTATAGGAAAAGGTCATCTCAATTTCGGGGTGGCCTTTTTGTTTTGTCTTTACTGCCTTTCCTGGCAGATAATGATGGATCAGGAATAGACAGGTGATAAGGAGTGTAGAGAGCTTTAATTCCCGTCGTTGATTGCAGAGTTGTCGTCGTTGTCTGTACATTCAACGTGGGCGGTTGTATAGCCGACGTCGTCGATTCTAATGGGCAAATAGAATCATGAATCACTATCTCATGGAACACTTTCCACGTTCAGCAAGCCCTTCAAATGTCTTATGAATCAGAACTCTTTGGCAACGGCATACGCGCAAGGGCGTGGAGTCAACTAAACTGATGCTGATATAGGTTTCCTGCAGACTTTTTTGATGAAGATGGTCATGGGAAGCAATACTCCTTTCTCCGGTTCCACAAACCACTCATATGGTTGAGGTTGTTGCGATGCTTGCTCCTCTTATCCTCAATCATATATGAAACGATACCCCCTCATTAAAGAATTACTATAATCCGATAAGCCTGTATTCATTAGGAGTACATCCCGTCAGTTTTTTGAATACCCGAGTAAAGTGCTGCGGATATTGAAACCCAAGACTGTATGCTATTTGACTGATGGAATTGGAAGGTACCAACAATTTTTCTTTGGCAATGTCCATTATTTTATATTGGATATACTCCAATGCCGTCTTTCCGGTCTCTTTTTTGATCAAATCTCCAAAGTAGTTGGGTGAAAGGCATAGTTCTCCGGCACAATACTTTACAGTGGGTAGCCCTTTCTGCATGGCATTACCACCTGTGAAATAGTTGTCGAGTAATGTCTCGAAGCGGGTCAGAATATCGCGATTGGCGTCCTGTCGTGTGATAAATTGGCGTTCATAGAAACGCAGGCAATAATTGAGTAGTAACTCGATATTATTGGATATCAGTCGCTTGCTCATACGGTCAATGGGATGCTGAAGTTCCTCTTGTATCTTCATCAGACAGTCTATGAAAGTATGGCGTTCACGCTCCGACAAGTGCAATGCCTCATTTACGTTATAAGAGAAGAACGTATATTCCTTGATGTTACGACCTAAATTTGTGCCACGAATAAGGTCGGGGTGAAAACATAATGCATAACCCTGTGGCTGGAACTTCTCGCCTGTATCCTCAATACCGATGATTTGTTCCGGAGCCAAACATATCACTGATCCTTTCTGATAGTCATATCGTTGGCGACCATAAATCAGTTCGCAATTCTTCTCATCTTTCAGGAATACCACATAAAAACTGAACGTGTGACGCATGTGGCGCATGGGGTTGGCTTTCGAAAGGTCTATCACGCTGACTTGCGGATGCAGGGTTTCCATCCCGAGCATGTCGTTGTACTCAGTAATCGTTTTTATATCCAATAATTTCTTTTCCATAGAGTTCTTTTGATTGCATTCACAAATGTAAGGAACATTATCGGCTTTTTCTTACAGGAATGAATAAAATCCGTGTTTTTGTGAAACATATCCGTATTTTGTATCATGTCATCTAATTAGCTGATTGTAATAGAGATAAAAATCTGTGAATGTGTGAAGTGTATCCGTGTTTTGTATAACATCGGATAACTGTGAGGAACTTAAATTTGTGGCCAAAATCAATGAATAAATGATACGAGATATGAAACAAGAAATGGAAGACCGCATAGCGTTGAAGGATTTAGTAGACCGTTATGCAACTGAATCGGATAAGAACAATCAGGATTACTATCGTGAAATCTTCCGCCCTGATGTAAAACTAAAAGTCTATTTCGGCGAAGCACTGGGTATGGATATCAATAATGTAGAAGACATGATTACGCAGTATAAGGCTTTTGGGGCGGCAAAAGTATCGTTCCACCAGAATGGACAACAGGTGGTGAACTTCATTGATGAAACACATGCTACCGGCATCTGTTACGCTATCGCTACGCTTGTGACAGAAGAAGATGGTAAAGACAAACTGACTTTGCACGCTGTGCGTTATTATGACAAGTATGAGAAAGTGGAAGGACGCTGGTGGATTGCAGAACGTAAGCAACATTTCGTTTATTCGTCTGTGCCGCCGTTAGCTTAATACTTGTTTTCTGCTTGTTATTCCTCTTTTGTTATACGCTGGGAATATGGAAGCAAACCGAAATAAAATAGGCCTGTGTTACAGTGAGATGTACCGTTACATGATAGACAAGGACCGCACAGCCCTCGGATGATTGCTTGAGGATGGTTTTATACTCGTTCACATGACTGGTGTGTGTTAGTCTAAAGCTCATTGTTAGAGGTAATCCTGCAAAACTTATAAAAAGGCTGTAGGAAGTTAGACAATTTTAGTAATAACATAAAGGTCAAAAAATGAAAAAGAAAATCTTATATGCAATAGCCTTGCTGTTCGTCATATCGGGCGCAAAGGCGCAACAGAACGACGGACTTCCTGGCGTTCCGCAGACTGAAAACTATGTGGTAACACCTGTCGATACGACAAGTGGGGTGATTGTCCGCAAGGTTTCATTCCTGAGGAGCAACAATATTGTATTGGTAGGCAATCTGTTTCTACCAAAAGGGTTTGATAAAACACAAAAATATCCTGTAGTCCTTAGTATCCATCCAGCAGGAAGTGTCAAGGAACAATCCGCAGGACTGTATGCCTATCGCTTAGCAGAGAACGGTTTTGTCACTCTTGCATTCGATGCCACCTATGCCGGAGAGAGCGGTGGCACGCCCCACTGGTCGGAAGCTCCGTATGAACGGGTGGAGGACATCCGCTATGCCGTGGATTATCTGGTTACGCTTCCTTTTGTAAATGAACATTGCATCGGTGCACTCGGTCTTTGTGCAGGAGGCGGATATGTAATTGCAACTGCTCCCACCGAACGACGTATCCGTGCCGTGGCTGGTGTCAGTGCGGCGGATATAGGGGCCGCCAACAGGGAAAGTTGGTTAAGAGGCCGAAGCGTGGAAGAACAAATCGCGCTGCTGGAGGATGTTTCGGAACAGCGTACTCGTGAAGCTCGTGGTTCGGAACTAATGAAAGTTTATATGTGTCCTGAACCGGATGAAAATACTGCGCCATCTTTTCGTGAGGGTTATGAATACTATCGTACCGCTCGTGCATGGCATCCGCGTGCCGACAATTTTTATCTGCGCCGCAGTCAAGCCACAAAGATGGCATTTTCTGCCATCGAGAATATCTATCTACTGACGCAACCCGTCCTGCTCGTGGTCGGCGAAAAAGCTGATTCCGAATGGCAAACAGAACGTTTCTACAAGGCACTTCCCGGTAAAGACAAGGAGGTATTCACTGTACCGGGCTACTCACATATCGACCTTTACGATAAATCGGAAGCGGTTGGTCTAGCGGTGAAAAAATTGACGGAGTTTTTTAAGCGGACATTACAATGAACAAAATAAAGGAAAATAAGACAATGAAAAAGAATTTGATTTCAACAATGATATTGATTTTGACGGCTGTGACAGCATTATTTGCGCAAAACAATGATGAACGTATTCCGGCAAAGGGATTTGCAGTCTATGAAGAGAATGGACATTTCAAACCTTATGAATTTACCCGTCACGTCGTTGGCGACCATGACATACAGATTGAAATCTTGTATGCTGGTATCTGCCACAGTGATCTACACCATGTATTTGCCGATTGGGGCGAAGAGAAATATCCGATGGTTCCCGGTCATGAGATTGCCGGACGGGTGGTGGCTATCGGGAAAGATGTCACACGCTTTAAGGTTGGTGACTATGCAGGTATCGGGTGCATGATTGGTTCTTGTCGTCACTGTGATGCCTGTAAGCATGATTTGGAACAGTACTGTGAAGAAGGGGCAATCATGACCTATCATGGCAAATGGAAGACAAACGTGAAGATGCATTGCGTATGGGAGCCGTCCGCTATGTGAACGTAAATAATCCGGAAGATTTGAAAGGACTTGACAAGACGTTCGACTTTATCTTGTCAACCATTCCTGCTAAATATGAGCCAATCATGGATCTGAAAATGCTGAAATTTGACGGGCAGTTAGGCATAGTGGGACTTCCTGCTTTTCGTAATATGCCAGCCATAACGGTTGCAGACTTCGTATTGCCAGGGGCAAGGCGTAAAGTGTTCGGTTCGCAAATCGGTGGCATAAAGGAGACACAGGAAATGTTGGATTATTCGGTAAAGAACAGCATCTATCCTGAAGTCGAAATAATCAAAGCTGATGGGAAACAGATAGACGAGGCTTATCAGAATGTTCTGAATGGAAAAGTAAAATTCCGTTATGTCATTGATATGAAAACATTAAAATAAGATGAAAAAGGAAGTTATTATTTGGATTGGAGCAGGAGAAATCGGTCATGCCATTATCCGCCGTATAGGAACAGGCAAACAGATTATTGTCGCTGATAAGAGTCTGGAAAAGGTACAGAATGTTGCTTGTCTATTGAAAAACATTGGGTTTGATGTGGTTGCAATAATGGCCGATCTTTCATCAAGAAGTTCTATTCTTTCTCTGATTGACGAAGCGTTAAAGTACGGGGAGATTAAGTATTTGGTGAACTCGGCAGGTGTATCCCCCAGTCAGGCATCCATAGAAACAATTTTGAAGGTGGATCTTTATGGAACTGCTGTTCTATTAGAAGAAGTGGGTAAGGTCATATCCCAAGGAGGAAGTGGTATAACTGTTTCCAGTCAATCCGGGCATCGGTTACCGGCGCTACCACCCGAGATAGATGAACTATTGGCAACAACGCCCTCAAAAGATTTGTTGAGTCTTGACATTCTTAGAAAAGAGAATATCAGAGACACGTTACATGCATATCAGCTGGCTAAAAGATGTAATGTGAAACGGGTTATGGCAGAAGCTGTTAAATGGGGAGAACGGGGAGCAAGGATAAATTCCATCTCTCCGGGTATTATAATCACTCCGCTCGCGATAGACGAATTAAATGGGATACGTGGTGAATTTTATAAAAACATGTTTGTCCGATGTCCTGCTGGTCGTCCTGGAACAGCGGATGAAATAGCACATTTAGCTGAACTCATATTAAGTGAAAAAGGTGCTTTTATTACCGGATCAGACTTCTTGATTGATGGTGGAGCAACAGCATCTTATTTTTATGGACCACTTAATCCCAATAAAAATGGAAGAAATCAGAATTGATTGTGCGCGTCAGAGCGCAGAAGAACTTGCCTTAGCCAAAGAACATGCACAACTTGTGTTCCGGCTAAACCACACCATGCCAATGACAGAAGAATACGACAATCTGCTGCACAAACTTTTCCCGAGCATGGGAGCAAACAGTAGGGTGAATACTCCGCTTACCGTCATTCGCCCGCATAACGTGAAGATTGGGAATAACGTTATTATCATGAATGGCTGTCTGATGATGTCGGCTGGAGGCATTACAATCGATGATGATGTTCAGATTGCAGCCAACGTACAACTCATATCGAATAATCACGATCTTGAGAACCGTATGGTGATTACATGTAAACCCATACATGTTTGTCGAAGAGTGTGGATAGGTGCCGGAGCTACCATTCTTCCAGGGGTAACAGTCGGTGAGAACAGTGTAGTCGGGGCAGGCAGTGTTGTTACACATGATGTTGAACCCGATACCATAGTAGCTGGAAATCCGGCACGATTAATTAGAAAAATATAAATCGATATGAGATGGAAAAAGAAATTATATTGATTTTAATGATAATGTTTGGCATAAGTTTTTCGGTTATAGGAGACCTGACGTGAAAAAGGTGTTTCAGGTATCGCCATATGATGGATTATCAGATAAATGTGTTTATTATTATTTCGAACTCACATTATTGGGGAGAAATTTCAAATCGCTTAATCTGATACTAAAAAAAAGAAACCACTTCAAAATAAATTTGAGGTGGTTTCTTTTGTGACCGCGACAGGATTCAAACCTGTAACCGGCTGATCCGTAGTCAGCTAC
>UQPQ01000055.1 GCA_900542985.1 uncultured Bacteroides sp. | reverse complement strand
CACCTGCTTTGGGAGCAGGGGGTCGTGGGTTCGAATCCCGCTACCCCGACAGAAAATCAGCAATCTATCTTCTTAGTTTATCTGACTTAAGATGATAGATTTTGTTTTTTATAGCAACTTCCCCATAAGTTGCACTTCCACTATCTAAAATTCACTCTATTTTATACCCAAATATTCATTTTTTTACACAATTCGTGAACCAAATGCGTATCTGTGTTGTTTATGAAGTAAATACAAGTGAAATTCTTTTTTAAGATAATTAATTTTTTAGTTTATTCGAGAGTTTAAAAGGCCAGCTCATAACCACAAATGAGAGGGCCTTTATCTTTTTCTGATAAGATTTCCCCAACTCAATTTACCTGAAAGAAAGAGATTCATCAGCATCAATATAGTGTCATGCTTCTATCCGCTGATTTAAGCCGACGACGTCGGCTGCACAATCGACGGCGCCGACTATACAGCCAACGACGCCAGCTCTGTAACCAACGACGGCGATTAAAGTCTCTAACACGTTCCACTACCCTTCTATTCCTGTCACATTATACGCCTGTCAGGAAATGCATAAAAAAAGGCCATCTCAAAGTATTTTGAGACAGCCCTCTTTCCTATAGTATCAACAGTCTTATGCCATACTTCCTCCGACAATGTCCAGCAATTCGTTTGTAATTGCCTGCTGACGACTCTTGTTATAAATCAAAGTCAGCTCCTGAATTAAATCATTTGCATTGTCTGTTGCAATTTGCATAGCCATGGTTCGTGCAGCATGCTCTGCCGCGTTCGAATCAAGCAAAACTGTATAAATCTTCATACGTAGCACCTTAGGCAACAATTCCTGCATCACTTCTTCGGCAGACGGCTCTATGATATAATCAGCTTGCACGTTGCTTTCCCCTGCTTCATCTGCTGTTTGAGCAGCAGACAAGTCGATAGGCAAATAGGTCTCTTGTGTCAGAACTTGTGTAGAAGTCGACTTAAAATGATTATACAGCAACTCTACCTGTTGTATTTCCCCGCTTAAGAAACGGTTTATCAAATCGGTCGATAAGTCAGATGCTTCCTTGTAATTCGGTTTTCCGCTCATATGCTGGAAATCACCCATCGGCTGAAATCCCATTTTCTTCACGGCATCGGCCACCTTACGCCCTACCGGATATACCAGGATATTCTCCTTACCAATCTTTGCACTGTATTTTTCTATGATTTCAGTCAAATGACGAATCACATTCATATTAAATCCACCGCACAAGCTACTGTTCGAAGCAAACACAACAACGGCAATCTTTTTCACATCACGTTTCACAATGAAAGGTGACTCTACACTAAGCCCCGCACTCAGAAAGTTGGTAAGCATACGATGCAGTCGTCGTTCGTAAGGAAGCATGTTTTCTATTGCCTCCTGAGCCTTATGTAGCTTCGACGAGGCCACCATCTTCATAGCCGAAGTAATCTTCAGCGTACCTTGAATTGAATTTATTCTTCCTTTTACTTCTTTCAGTGATGCCATGACAATTATCTTTCTTTAAATTGGCCTGCTGTATCAGCTGCCACCTTTTCTATTACTGCAGTAATTTCATCGCTGATCTTTCCGCTGGCCAGTACATCCAGTACATCAGCCTGATGGTTTGCACGCATAGTGGTCAGGAAGGCATCCTGGAAAGCACGAACCTTACTGATAGGCACTTCACGCATCAATCCGTGTGTACCGCAATACAAGATTGCAACCTGTTCTCCTACAGGCATCGGTGAATATTGAGGCTGAATCAGCAGCTGGTTATTCTTACGTCCTCTGTCGATAGCCATTGCTGTAACAGGGTCCATATCACTACTGAATTTAGAGAAGGCTTCCAATTCACGATATTGTGCCTGGTCTATCTTCAATGTACCGGCCACTTTCTTCATACTCTTAATCTGTGCACTACCACCTACACGAGATACCGAGATACCTACGTTGATAGCCGGACGGAATCCCTGGTTAAACAAGTCTGTTTCCAGGAAGATCTGACCATCGGTAATAGAAATCACGTTAGTAGGAATATAAGCTGATACGTCTCCAGCCTGTGTTTCGATAATAGGCAAAGCAGTCAACGATCCTCCTGCTTTTACCTTTCCCTTCAGGCTTGGTGGCAAATCGTTCATCTGTTCGGCCACTTCCTGCTGAGAAATAATCTTAGCTGCACGTTCCAGCAAACGTGAATGCAAATAGAAAATATCGCCCGGATATGCTTCACGTCCGGAAGGACGACGAAGAATCAAAGATACTTCACGATATGCAACCGCTTGTTTAGACAAATCATCGTAAACTACCAAAGCATGACGGCCGGTATCGCGGAAATATTCTCCGATGGCAGCTCCCGCAAACGGAGCAAAATACTGCATGGCTGCAGGGTCTGAAGCTGTTGCAGCTACCACAATGGTATAATCCATTGCTCCCTTTTCACGCAAGGCGTTTACCAAACTAGCCACTGTAGAGCCTTTCTGTCCTACTGCCACATAAATACAGTATACCGGATTCCCAGCCTCATAGTTAGCACGCTGATTAATAATGGTATCAATGGCAATTGCTGTCTTTCCGGTCTGACGGTCACCGATAATCAACTCACGCTGTCCGCGACCGATAGGAATCATGGCATCAATAGCTTTCAATCCTGTCTGCAGAGGCTCAGTTACCGGCTGACGGAAAATAACTCCCGGTGCCTTACGTTCCAAAGGCATTTCGAACAGTTCACCGCCAATCTCGCCACGTCCGTCCAAAGGAACACCCAGTGGGTCGATTACACGTCCCAGCATACCTTCACCTACATTAATAGATGCAATACGCTTTGTACGTTTTACAATCATCCCCTCTTTGATCTGGTCTGTAGGTCCCAACAATACGGCACCCACATTATCCTCTTCCAGATTCATCACAGTACCCATGATACCGTTTTCAAACTGCAGCAATTCGTTGGCTTCGGCATTTCGCAATCCGTAGATACGCGCCACACCATCGCTCACTTGCAATACAGTTCCCACTTCATCGAATTTCAAGGAAGTATCAATTCCCTGCAACTGCTGCAGCAATACTTCCGAAACTTCGCTGGGTTTTATTGTATTTTCTGGCATATTTTATATCTCCAACTTCTAATATTAAACTATTCTTCTATTTCTCGCCATAAACTGACGCTTCACCCTCTTGAGCTGATTGGCCACACTGGCATCCATACGGAACCCAGCCAGTTCGATAATGTAACCTCCAATGAGAGCAGGATCAACTTTTGCTTCCAGTTCCACGCTTCCCTTTGTCCGTTCACTAGCCAACACCTCCAAATGCTTTACCAACTTAGGTGAAGGAATCGCAGTTGTTAATTTTCCGATGAGGATATGCTTATCTTCCCTGTACAAGTCTATATACGACCAAGTCATGAATTGCAGGAATTTCTCTCTTTTTTCCTCCAGCACCAAATTAAAGAAACGCTTCAGTTCCTCAGAAACAGTCTTACCTCCTGCGGCTTCGCAGAGCAGATTCAGTTTTTGTTCCACATCCAGTACCGGATTCTCTATGGCCCGACGCAATTCCGGCACCTCCGCATAATGTACAGCAAGCGATTTTACTTCTTCGTACACTACATCTTCTTTACCTTGTGCCTTTGCATACGCCAGCAATGCCTTTGCATAACGCATAGAAACAACTCCAGTATTCATAACATTTATTTTTTAGAAGATTCAAGCATTTCATCCAGCATACGGTCAATCAACTCCATCTGCTCTTTTTCATCAGCCAGTTTACTGCGCATGATCTTTTCTGCAATATCTACTGACAAGACTGCTACCTGGCGGCGAATATCACGAATTGCACTTTCTTTTTCAGTTTCAATTTGTTTTTTCATTTCATCCATCAGGCGCTGTCCTTCCAGCATGGCACGCTCCTGTGCATCTTTGATGATACGGTCGCGTGTAGCAGAAGCCTCATTCAGTATCCGTGCCTGTTCTTCACGAGCCTGCGCAAGCACTTTTTCGCCTTCGGCCTTCACATTAGCCAGTTGTTCGTTTGCTTCACGTGCAGCTTTCAGCGAATCGTCAATGTATGCTTTCCGATCCTCAACCATGCCGATGATTACAGGAAAGCCATACTTTGCCAACACAAAGAAAACGACTCCAAACACTATAATCATCCAGAACATCAATCCCGGATCTGGAGTTAATAATCCCATATCTTCTTATTTTAAAATTGAAAGTAGTTAAGGAAAGGAGATACGATGCCCGCATTTCCTTAACTACCTTATAAATTACAAGAACAAAGTCAACAAACAAACTACAATGGCAATCAAAGCCACACCTTCTACCAAAGCAGCTGCAATAATCATATTCATACGCAGATCACCAGATGCTTCCGGCTGACGGGCAATACCCTCCATTGCAGAGCTACCAATACGACCGATACCGATACCAGCACCCAATACAGCAATACCCGCACCAATAGCGGCACCTAATTTACTAATACCTACACCTGCAGCAGCCTGCAATAAAATTGACAATAACATAATCTTACAATTTTTAAATGGTTATACTTTCCTATTTTTTTAATCTCTATTTACTTGCTTCGTGTTCCTTTACTCTCGACAAACCGATAAATACGGCCGAAAGCATAGTAAACACATAAGCTTGGATAAATGCTACCAGAACTTCCAGTGCATCCATAAAAATACCGAATATCACTGCTACAGCCGTCATTGAGCCATTTATTACAGGACCCACCTTTACAGTAATAAAGATGATGGCTATCAAACTCAAAATAGCCGCATGTCCTGCCATAATATTGGCAAAAAGACGAATCATCAGCGCAAACGGTTTTGTAAATATACCGAAGAACTCAATCAACGGCATCATAGGTATTGGAACTTTCAGCCACGTAGGCACATCCGGCCAGAATATTTCTTTCCAATATTCCTTCGTAGCATACAGATTCGTAAAGATAAACGTGCATACTGCCAAGACCAAAGTAATGGCGATGTTACCTGTTACGTTAGCTCCTCCGGGGAAAAACGGTATCAGTCCCATCAGATTATTTACCAATACGAAGAAAAATGCAGTCAGCAGATACGGAGCATATCGCTTATAGTCTTCTCCGATGCAACCTTTTATCACATCGTCGTACACCATCAGCACCAATGCCTCAATCATACCTACTCCTCCTTTAGGAGCTCCCTGATCTACCGGGTGTTTTTTGTACCAGCGTACACAACTCATCATAATGACAAGCAGCAGTGCACTGTTTATAAACAACCCCAGTACATTCTTCGTAATGGAAATATCAAAAGGACGAACCTCTTCACCGGCATCATTTCGTTCTACTATCTTGCCGTCGTATGCTCCACCTTTGGCGATATACAATCCTTCGTATTCTCCCTCTTCCAGTCGGGAAGAAGAAAATACATGCCATCCGGTGCTGCTTTTCACAATAACCGGCAGTGGAATACAAAGCTCTGTCTCACCCAACGTCACGATATGCCATTCGTATGCATCGCCAATGTGACCGAACACCAGTTCATTCACATCGAGTTCTTCTTCACTTTCCTGTGAAGCCGTTCCCGCAGACTGAGCCCATACCATCCCCGGCATACTAACCAGCAGAAGCAGAATTATTGCTATGTACCGAAGTTTTTTCATTGTTTTTTTTCTCTTGTTTAAGTTTCTCTTCAAACAGAAGGAAGAAGCGTGTCTCAAAAATCAGAAAGGCAAAATAAAAAAAGATAAATGTACCGATAAAAGCTACAATTTCATGCCGTACAAAAAAGCCATAAGCAATCATGACAAATGCACTCAATATAAACTTTATCGCCTTACATACCATGTAAGTCATGGCTATTTTATCTTGCCCCAGCCGGATACTGAACGTAAACATACCTATATAAAATAAGCCGAAAAGATAGAAGAATATCGGTATGGCAGGAAACCACAGAAAATACCGTTCCGGTATAAACAAATGGTATACTAAGGCCACAATCCCCGTCAGAACAATTCCTGCAAGAGTATGTTCTACTACAAACTTTTTCTTTACGGCTAACATTAACATAGTATTATGTAGTTTTTCAATCGGAAACTACCAAAACGTTTTTAGTTCAGCGTCCACTTCACTTTTCTCAAAGTTCAGCACAGACTGATATCTGATTGTCTCTAACTTCCACAAATCCTTCAGTAATCTGCAAAACTTGTGTTTCTTTTCCGGCAACATATTTCACCTCTCCTTCCACAAGCGACGAAATGAGCGGAGCATGATCGGGCAATACCTGAAACTCTCCGAGTTCTCCCGGCAATGTAACCGACTCTGCCATACCATCGAACACGATTCGTTCGGGTGAAACAATTACCAAATGAAGTTCTTTCATATTATTCTATTTTAATTGACAAGCCTTTCTGTCCCGGTCCGGCTTATCCCTGAGCAGCTTCCAGCAATTTCTTACCTTTTGCTATGGCATCTTCTATCGTACCTACATTCAGGAAAGCCTGTTCCGGCAAATAGTCTACCTCACCATCCAGAATCATCTTGAATCCCTTAATTGTATCTTCAATAGATACCATCACTCCGGGAACTCCAGTAAACTGTTCGGCTACAGCAAATGGCTGCGACAAGAAACGCTGTACTCTACGTGCACGATTCACAGTCAGACGGTCTTCATCCGAAAGTTCATCCATACCCAAAATAGAGATAATATCTTGCAATTCCTTATTACGTTGCAGAATTTGTTTTACGCGCTGAGCAGTTTCATAATGTTCTTTGCCAACAATCAGCGGATCAAGAATACGAGAAGTTGATTCCAACGGATCCACAGCCGGATAAATACCCAACTCGGTAATCTTACGGCTCAATACCGTAGTCGCATCCAAGTGTGTAAAGGTAGTAGCCGGAGCAGGGTCTGTCAAGTCGTCTGCCGGCACATATACCGCCTGTACAGAAGTAATAGATCCGTTTTTGGTAGAAGTGATTCGTTCCTGCATCTGTCCCATTTCTGTAGCCAGAGTAGGCTGATATCCTACTGCAGAAGGCATACGTCCCAACAAGGCAGATACCTCAGAACCGGCCTGAGTAAAACGGAAGATATTATCGATAAAGAACAAGATATCACGCGGTCCATTTTCTCCGGTTTGTCTGTCTCTGAAAGATTCTGCCAAGGTCAAACCGGAAAGAGCTACAGACTGACGTGCACCAGGAGGTTCGTTCATCTGACCGAAAACCATTGCTACCTGCGATTTTTCCACTTCATTATAATCTACTTTGGAAAGATCCCAATTTCCTTCCTCCATACTCTTCAGGAATTCATCGCCATAACGGATTACCCCTGATTCAATCATTTCACGCAGCAGGTCATTACCCTCACGAGTACGTTCTCCTACTCCCGCAAACACAGAGAAACCGTTGTGTTTCTTCGCAATGTTGTTAATCAACTCTTTGATAAGCACTGTTTTACCTACACCAGCGCCACCAAACAATCCAATTTTACCTCCTTTTAGATAAGGTTCCAAAAGGTCAATTACCTTAATACCTGTAAAAAGGACTTCCTGAGTAGTAGCCAGATCTTCAAATTTAGGCGGCTCACGATGAATAGGGAAACCGTCCGTTTTGTCCAGTTCCTTCATGCCGTCAATAGTTTCACCGACAACGTTCATTACTCGTCCTTTAATCTGAGTACCGACCGGCATTGTAATTGCCTGACCGGTTGGCACGACTTCCATTCCGCGCTGCAATCCATCCGTGCTGTCCATTGCCACGGTACGAACAGTATCTTCACCAATGTGCTGCTGCACTTCCACCACCAATGTGCGGCCATCGTGTCTTACGATAGTCATCGCATCGTGGATCTTCGGCAAAGCATGTTCCGCATCCTTGCCTTCAAGTTTGAAGTGTACATCGACTACCGGACCGATTACCTGCGAAATGTGTCCAACGATTTTTGACATAAGCTATACTTTTAAATTTTAAAAGTCTCCCTTCACAAAAGTTCCAATAAAGTTGGTCATTCAATTGTTAAAAGTTTGACTATTTGTGTTACGCAAATTTATAGAATAATCTTGCATGGGTGTAACTCCATATAACATTTTTTAGCCTTAAAACTATGTTATAAGACACAAATCAACTAATATTGAACATTTCATTTTACAATAGAGAACACGAATAAACATTTATTCACATATATACGATTCCATTCCCCTTCATAGCCTTAAAAAAATAACGCTACCCTCCATACAAAGTACTCCTCTGTACAGAAAGTAGCGTATTTTTCAACTTTCAATGAGAAAACTCTTTTTAAGATTTACTCATTTTCTCATCCATATCTCATTAATTTTCCGGCGTACAATAATAGCATTCAGTATCGTAACAGCCACAAACAATATCCCTCCTACCAGACAAGATGGAAGAAGCCCACCAGGGTTCAAATCCGGGAATAATCCATTCACTACATCCAGATACTCTCCCCGTATGAGGCATACCACAACAAGACTCAATATAAGTACCAGTAAATTGACCGCGGCAGACAACACCTGATAAGGTCGTGCCACACGTGCAGGACTATATCCTATCAACAACAGATTTTCCAGCTTTTTGGTATTCTTTTGCAATAAAAGATAAATACTGAGAATCAGAATATAAAATGAAAGTATACTGATAATCAACCCTACAGATATCACTATACCCACAATCAGTTTCAAGAACCAGACAGTTTTTCCAGCATCGGCCTTGTCACCTTCGGTTTCATACCCTTTTTCTTTCAGGAAACGTGCAATTCTCTCATCTGCCGGATTGTGTACCTCTACAATCAGTCTCGACGGTTCAGTCTGCTGTCCAGTCCCATACACTTTATTTGCCCAATCCACAAAAGTCTCCGGCACCAGAATTGTATTCAATCTGTCAGAAAATCCTACAATATTCCCTTTCATCACTTTCACCTGCCCGTTACCCATCAATCGGATATCCAAATTAACCATACCCACAAGTCCCTCCGATATCTTAGGCAAGTTTCTGCTTTGCGCAAACCCGAAGTTATACAGATTCAGATAATTACGTGGTACGATGATAGGAATCACCTCTTGCGAAGCATCAAATTTCCAGCGATCCAGTTTTGCATCTACAAAGCGGTCGGGCACCGATTCAAAAAACATATCGGTAGACATCTGCATCCCCTGTACTCCCATTCCTGCCGATACACGAAACCGAGTCGGCTTAAAAGCTCCGACCTCTGCCGTAAAAGGCTGTTTCTTAATTTCATCCACATCACCAGCCGAAAACGTATTACTTTTTCCCACCAGCGACCCCAATGTGCTTACCTTTTTACTCAGAATCAAATAATCCTTCTTCATAAAGCTATCCCCCTGCGTAAACACAGGCAAGACATCCTTATAAAACTGCACACTCAGCAGCACAATCACCATTCCACACAAATTAGCCAGAAAGAATCCAGCCAATTGCGCCACGCTAATATGCTGTTTCAATAATTTCCAAAGCATGATTTGTTTAATTTTTTATTTTGATTTTTTAGTTTCAAAGTCATCTTCTTCTACAGTTTCAATACCCTGTCATAATTCATCTCCGGATGTTTTCCTATGGAAGTCAGAATTGCGCCGGCTCCACGTTTGTCTACTTCTTCCTTCAGAATATCAGCCATTATCCGAGCATTTCCATCGTCCAGATGACTGATAGGCTCATCCAGAAAAATAAAATCGAAAGGTTGGCACAAAGCTCTTACAAAAGCCACTCTCTGTTGCTGACCGTACGACATTTGTCCGATTTTCTGATTCCATTTGTCCGCAATTCCAAGCCGGTCAAACCACTCCTCCATCTGCTTTCTGCTGGCATACTTTGTCAATCCGTTTTTCAAGATTATATTTTCTCCTGCTGTCAACTCCGGAAACAAGCGCAACTCCTGAAAAAGCATACTCAATTCTTTTTTTCTGATGTTTACCCACCGGCTGACCGTAAACTTTCTGACATTTTCTCCATCAAAAGAAATAATTCCCTGATAGTCTTTTCTGTATCCATACACAAAGCTGCAGAGCGAAGATTTCCCCGTTCCCGAAGCAGCTTCCACCAAACAAATCTGTCCTTTCTGAAACGCAATCTGTTTGTGCCATACATCCGACACGATACAATCCCTGTCTGCAAAAACCGCAGGCAAAGTCTGTTGCAATTCTATTGTATTCATTTTTCCAATTTTATTTTCCGGTTGTCAGATTTACCAATGCCGTCATCTGCTCCAGCACGTTTCTGTTCCGATCTTTAAAGAGCAGTTCCATATGCACCATTTTATCCTCTTCTCTCATTTCCACTGTCATCCTGTCCAGTCTGTCCAAGCCTATAAACACGGGGGGCATCTGCTGCTTGCGGAGTGTAGACGATACGGTCTGCATCAAAGAAATGAAGTTCACTACAGAGAACACTCTCTTTCCTTCTACTTCTTTTCCCCATTCCGTATTCTTCATCGACAACCCCAGCACTTTTCTCTCCACCAGATTCTCCCTATTGGTAAAATACATTTTACCATCCTTTACTCCAAACCACACATGAACCGGACCCGGACGCATATTCAATACACTACCATCCATCATATAAAATTCATACGCATGTTCTCCACGATTCATCAAGCGCATTTGTCCTCCAGTCATGGCAATCATCGGTTTCAGATCCTCAACAGTCTGCAGAAAATCCGTACTCACCACATCCGCCAATAAAATATAATCTCCATACAGCGGATTAGTCACAGTAAACGACACGTCACCTTTTACAGCAGAGAAAATAGCATGAAAATCAAGCGGAATCATCGAATGCTCAAACATACGCTTCACAGCAGGATTGCTATTCAACCATTTATATAACTTTGCTCCATCTACGGACAATGTACTCCAACCGAACGTATTGGCAGGAAAATCATCCAAATGGTCTCCTTTTACCGGTGATGTAGCATTAAAATATTCTTCCGCCACCTTCATCATCACCTTATCGGTGGTAAGCGAACGTACATCACACACCAGCTTACCTGTCTCAAAATTCATTGTAGCCAAGGCCTTCACGTCCTCCCCTTTCAGTTCAGCCGACCCTCCCATTGTCAATGGATAAATCGCACGTTCCGGCAGCAAAGCCATTGAAGCCCAAACAGAAATATCTCCTTTTGCATCCTGAATACTTTGATAATCTTCAGTTTCAGCAAAGCTATCCTCCCGTTTCTGTCTCAACCATTTTGCAGCCGAATGTTGCATATCACCGGCATTTCTTCCAGACGGGTCCATCACCAACAGAAAAGCATCTTCATTATAAGCGATCAGCATCTTTCCCATTACCGTCCAAGTACATCCGTCGCTTTCACGTAACGCCTCACACACACCCTGTTCTTTCAGCATCTCCAGCAAATCTGTCAGTTTGTCTTCATCAGTTACCCGCATCAACACACCAGCAGACACCGAGCGTTTTTCTACAAACAAGTACAGCCTGTCTTTCAAAGACAATCCGCTCTCATCGGGATCCGCCACAATTCTGTCAATCAGATTCTCCGAATCAGTCAGTCCACTTTTCAACAAGTCAGCCAGCCGGTTCATCGCCACCTGTCCCTCACTATTCTGTAAGCCAGCTTTAGCAGCCATCGCTTTCAGATCGACAGTCGCTACCGCAGCAGCATCCTTCGGCAACACACGTTCATAGTCTGCACCTCCCGAACAAGCCGTCAGTACCCATACAGCAGCTGCCCCTATCCAATATTTCAGTGTTTTCATTACTTTAAGAATTAAATAAATTCATCATATGCACAGCAACCAGCGCAGCCGTTTCTGTCCGCAGTCTCGATTTACCCAGACTGATTGGCTGAAAGCCCAGTGCTTCAGCTTTCTGAACCTCCTCCGGACTAAAATCACCTTCCGGTCCAATCAAAACCAGTGCATCTTCCCCAGGTTTCAAAACCTCTTTCAGCAACGGCTTCTCTCCCTCGTAACAGTGAGCGATAAATTTCTGTCCCTGGAAATCCCGTTGCATAAATTTAGCAAAGTCCGTCATTTCATTCACAATCGGCTTACGTGCCTTCAACGACTGCTTCATGGCCGACACCACAATCTTCTCAATACGTTCCGTCTTGATAACCTTCCGTTCAGAAAAACGGCAATTCAAAAAGCTCAATTCATCAAAGCCTATTTCCGTTGCTTTTTCGGCAAACCACTCTATACGGTCCATATTCTTGGTCGGTGCCATAGCCAGATGCAAATGTCCTTTCCAGAACTTCTCCTGCTCTATTTTCTCCACCACCTTCACCTGACACCTTTTTCCCGTAGCCGCACTGATGACTGCCTTATAAAAAAATCCTTTTCCGTCTGTCAGCATCACTTCGTCGCCTACACCCAAGCGTAATACTCTCAAACAGTGTCCGGCTTCCTCTTCCGGAAGTTCCGGACAAGTATCAATATCCGGTGTATAAAATACATGCATATCTTTTTCTTTTTTAAAATTTTACTCGTGCAAAGATAATGAAAGGCGAGAGCAGAGGCAAACGAAAACATAGTTTTCAAGTTTGAACTATGCCGAGCCGCATCCTATCTTCTAGAAAGATAGCGAAAAGCAAACGCAGAAACAAACGAAAATAAAAAAATTATGTCCGAACAGCAGCACCATTCCATGCAACCATTCGGACATAACTACAAGATATCAAGACCTCAATTAGCGGACAGCAAGCTCCTTACCCAACGCAATCCACTGCTTCAAGACATTTGTTTCCTTATCCTTCATACCCAGTTCCATACGTCCGTGAGTATCATCCTTTGCCTCTACTGTCATGTAATCCATAACACTCAGCATCCGCTGTGTCAACTGATCTTTCGAACTATAAACCTGATGATTAGCATTCATTATCTCATTCAGTGAATAACAATTCATCACAAAGAAGCACCGTTTACCCGGCACATTACCAGCCCACGATTCATTCTTCATTGAGTTATCGACCTCTTTCTGTTCGGCACACATCTTATCATTAGTCAGATAAAATACTCCATCTTTTACACCTATATATATAGACACGTTGCCTTGCACACCCATCATACGTCCATCTGCCATCTGCAGCTCATACGCATTCTTTCCGGTTTCCACCAGCTTCATTTGTCCTCTGGTCATGTCCAACATTGGCTTCAAACTTTCAAAACTCTGCATAAAATCCGAGTTCTCCACCTCAGCCATCAATGCAAACGACAAAGGTTCCAGATTAGAAATACAGATTACTGTTTCTCCATCAATCGCGCTCAATGCCGACTTCAAGTCAAACATGGTCTGTACACCACCCAGCTGTGCTGCCATAGCAGGTTCCTTCATCAATGTTTCATACAATTTATCTCCTTTCAAGCCCATATCTACCCACATGAACGAACCTTTCGGGAACATCTTCAAGAACTTATCAGTAGTTTCTTTCGAATAAATAGGACGAATCTTTTCGTATTCCTTTTTCAAGGCATCATTGATAAGGGTTTCAATGTCAAGAACCATACGTCCTTTTTCAAAATGTACTCCTGCCACAATGTTCAGATCCTTCCAATCAACAGTTGCGGGCATAGACATTTTAGCCATCATCTTATATTCTTCAGGCAGCATCACCATCGACATAAAGACAGAGATATCTCCCTTTATCTTTTCCATACTTTCGAAGCCCTTGCTATCACAGAAAGAATTTTTATTCTCTCCTCCCATTAGTTCAGAAGCCCAGGTCTGCAAATCAGCATCCTTTCCTTTGTCCGAGAACAAAAGCAAGCAAGAGCAATCGCTATATGCCAACACCCCTTGCTCTTGTACAACCTGACTATACGCTCCCTTATCTTCTATAGCTGCCGATGGCTGCTGTTTTCCCAGCAAACCAACCAGCTCATTCAGTTTTCCTTTATCCTGCACACATGCCAGCAAGCCCCCTTTTTCTCCTTTGTCATCCACAAACAGATACACTTTTTGCTTCAAATCCAGTCCACTTTCCGAAGGATCCGCCAACACTTTATCTATCAGTTCCGTACCCTGTGCATCCAATCCGTTACCCAAGGTATTCTTAATCTCAGTCACAACAGCCTTAGTATCTTCTGCAGACAAATCACTTTTCTGCACCAGTTGCTTCAAATCTACAGATACCACTGCCCCCGGATTCTCCGGCAACACGTTCACATACTTTTTTTCACTTGAGCACGATGCCAGCCATATCATGGCCAAACACATCAGGCATACATACACACTCTTTTTCATAGCTTTTATATATTAATTAATAACGTTGTCAAACTGTCCGTTCGTGTTTATAACGGAAAACCAAAGCAAACACAACCGCTACCACCAGTGCGTACGCAGCAAAAATAAACCACGCATTGCTCCACCCTTCAACCTGAGGGGCCGTACTACTAAAGTCTACAAACTGGTTTACTATCCACTGAGCAGCCAGTGTACCCACAGTAGCACCCACTCCATTAGTCATAATGATAAACAATCCCTGCGCACTGGAGCGAATTGAAATATCAGTTTCCTTATCCACAAACAACGAACCGGATACATTAAAGAAGTCGAATGCCACTCCATATACCAGCATGGAAAGAATAAACATCCACACTCCACTTCCCGGATTTCCCAAGCCAAACAAACCAAAACGCAACACCCAAGCCACCATCGCAATCAGCATCACCTTTTTAATACCAAAACGGCTCAAGAAAAACGGGATCAGCAAAATACAACACGTTTCACTGATTTGCGAGAGTGAAATCAGCAGATTGGCATGCTGTACTCCAAACGTATCAGCATATTCAGGAATAGAACTGAAACTTGTAATAAAAGGATTGGCAAACCCATTGGTAATCTGCAACGATACCCCCAATAACATGGAGAACACAAAGAATATCGCCATCTTTTTCTGTTTAAACAGCAGAAAGGCATTGAGTCCCAGTGCTTCCACAATTGTTTTTTTCTGAGAATGAGTCTTATTTACCGGACAGTGTGGCAATGTGTGTGCATACACTGCCAAAATCACTCCCCATACGGCACACGTATAAAACTGCATATAATTATTCTGGAAACCCATGAGATCGACCAGCCACATCGAACAGATAAAGCCGATGGTACCACATGTACGGATAGGCGGAAAAGCCTTGATTGTATCCAGCCCTTTCTTTTCCAAAGCAGTATACGCCACCGAATTCGACAACGCCAGCGTAGGCATATAAAACGCTACACTCATCGAATAAAAAGCAAACAAAACAGGGAAAGAAACCATATCACCCGCCGTCATTCCATAATAACCGGCTCCAGCCATAAACAAGGCGGCCAGTAAATGACTCAACCCTAGTAACTGCTGTGCCGGCATCCAGCGGTCTGCAATAATTCCGAGAATGGCAGGCATAAACAGCGAAACAATTCCTTGCATTGCATAAAACAAACCAATATGGCTTCCCAAGCCTATATTGGCAAGATAAGTTCCCATTGAAGTCAGATAAGCTCCCCACACTGCAAACTGCAGGAAGTTCATAATGATCAGGCGGATTTTTATATTCATAGCATTTTAAGTAAAATTTATTAGAAACAAAGGTAAAAAATAAAATTGAAAACCATCTTGGAGCTCCAGATTTTTTTATTCCAAGATATCACACATAGCTCCGGACACTTTTTGTCAATCCGTAAACCCGCCATCCCAATTTGTCATATTAATGAAATATATCCATCCACATACATATACCTAAAATCCGCAACTATCATCCAATACACGATTAAGGGTAGATTTATGA
>UQPQ01000054.1 GCA_900542985.1 uncultured Bacteroides sp. | reverse complement strand
GAACCGCCGTACACGGTTTTGCAGACCGCTGACTAAGCCACTCATCCAAGGAACCGTTGCTTGTTTTCTCAATTGCGATGCAAAGGTACGACTATTTTTGTAATTTGCAATAGCTATGCTTAAATTTTTTAAATTTTATCTTTGCATGAGTTGGCTTTCTGAGACAGTTGACACCCGGAACATCCACAACCACAGCCATTTCCTTTGCTTGCACTTTTTTTCTTAAAAAAACCGAGAATGTGTTTCCCCGCGTAAGCAACGCAGAGAAACACAATAATATATACAATGATGTTTTGCATAAACAGGTTGTTTTGACTTTAAATTATACAATCAGACTGCCTATCTGGAATACAAGGAAAGATACAATCCATGCCAGTATAGTGGTGTATCCCGCAGCAAAGGCAGCCCATTTCCAACTGCCCGACTCCTGCCTGATGGCTGCAATGGTAGCTATACACGGGAAGTAAAGCAGGGTAAACAGCATATAGGCAAAGGCTACCAGTGGTGTAATTTGCGATTGCTGTGCAATACGGGTAGGCAGTGTGTCGTCGTCCAGATTTCCGTCGTTGGTATACAAGACTCCCAGTGTACTGACCACTAATTCTTTGGCACCAATACCCGACAGAATACCAATCCCCATTTTCCAGTCGAATCCCAAAGGTTTGATTGCAGGCTCGATGGCTTTTCCTACCTGTCCGATGTATGAGTTTTCCTGTTGCTCTGCTATTGTATCATATTTATCGTGATTCGGGTAATATCCTAAGAACCAGATAATGATAGATGCAATCATGATAATGCCACCCATCTTTTTCAGATACTGTGCACCCTTTTCCCATGTATGTCGTAAGACAGCTTTGCTGGTCGGCATACGGTAAGGAGGAAGCTCCATTACAAAAGGCGTATCGTCACCCTTTATCAGGAATTTGGTAAACAGACGGGCCATCAATACAGCCAGCAGAATACCGGTTGCGTAGATTATCAGCAGCATAAGTCCTGCCTGATGAGGGAAGAAGGCACCCACCAGTACCAGATAAATAGGTAGACGTGCACTGCAGGATATCAGCGGGTTAATCAATATCGTGACCAGTCTCGATTTGCGGCTTTCGATAATACGCGATGACATGATAGCCGGCACATTACATCCGAATCCCATAATCAGAGGAATAAACGATTTGCCGTGCAGTCCCATCTTGTGCATAATCTTATCCATAATGAAAGCGGCTCTTGCCATGTATCCGGAATCTTCCATGAAAGAGATGAACAGATACAGCAATAAGATATTAGGTAGAAATACAATGACACCTCCTACGCCTCCGATGATACCATCTGTAATCAGATCCTTCAGCGGACCGGCCGGCATGAATGTCTCTACCAAAGCTGCAATTTGTTCTACAATCCATTCTATCCCTGCTTTAGGGTATTCTCCGAAAATGAAGGTACATTCAAACATCAGATAGAGGAAGATAAAGAAGATAGGGAAGCCCCAGATTTTATGTGTAACGATGCTGTCTACAATGCGGGTAAACATCTCGTTGTTCTGATGCTTGTCGATGAAAGTTTCTTTCAGTGCTCCGGAAATAAATCCATATTTTGCATCTGTAATTGCCTGTTCACAATCCTCGTTCAGCGACAGTTTTATCCGTTGCTCTTCTTTATGCAGTGTAGTGAGAATTTCGTCCCGGTTGGGAAGATTATTGATTACACTGGTTTCAATGTCTTTATCATTCTCCAGTAGCTTGATAGCCAGAAAACGGGTAGAATATTTACTGCGGATATTTTCGTTCTTGCCTATTTCCTTTTTTACAGCATCGATGGCTCTTTCCAGTTTAGGTCCGTGGTTGATGTGGATGTGGCGGATGTAGTTCTGGGTTTCAATTCCTTCCTCTTCCCCCGATGTACTTCCGTATTTATGGTCCGGTACATATTCATCGTGCCAGGTTCGGAACTCCCGTAAGGCTTCGGTTTCTATTTCTTCTTTCTGTCCTTTAAAGTCTGCCCCTTCATACAATCCGATAATGACATGGAACAACTCCTCTATACCTTTGCCGTTTCTGCTGATGGTTGGAACAATGGGGACTCCCAACAATTGGCTTAGCTTTTTGTGATCCAGCTTGTTGCCGCTATGCTGTAAGGCATCGTACATGTTGAGTGCGATAACCATTCGTACATTCATGTCGATAAGTTGTGTGGTAAGATATAGGTTACGTTCCAGATTTCCTGCATCTACCACATTGATAATGACGTCCGGTGTTTCTTCGATGATGTGTTTGCGCACATACAATTCTTCAGGGCTGTATGCCGACAAAGAATAAGTACCCGGAAGGTCTATCAGCCGGAAGTGATAGCCCTGAAAATCGAAATGTCCCTCTTTGGCATCCACGGTTACTCCACTATAGTTGCCTACATGTTCGTGTGATCCCGATGCCACATTGAAGAGAGAGGTCTTTCCGCAGTTCGGATTCCCGACCAGTGCCACATTGATTGTACGGCGTTTTCCTTGTGCAATGGCCTTCATTTTCTCGTCGGGCACAGGAATACTTTCGGAAATCGGTTCATGAAAGCTGAATTCGTTGATGGTAGAGCGCGCTTCTTCTTCGCTGATAATTTCAATCATGTCAGCCTCTTGCCGACGTAAGGATATCTCGTATCCCATTACCTTATACTTGATAGGGTCTTTTAATGGAGCATTCAGCAGTACTTCTACGGTTTTTCCTTTGATGAATCCCATTTCGATGATACGACGGCGGAATCCTCCGTGACCTAATACTTTGACAATGACTCCTTTTTCTCCAGTCTTTAATTCTGATAGTCTCATGCTTATAATCTTTTGCATCGCAAAGATAAATAATAGAAAAATGCTGTGCAAACTATTTAGATTGTTTTTAAATAACGGTATTTTTATGCTTTATATATCCTTTTCGGAGGACATGTCTCCGTGTGTTTCCGGGCAATGTTTGTAAGACGATATTTTCATTGATTTAAAAGTCCTTTTTTATAGTACCAATGGATTTGTTTTTTGTAAATTTGTGGAAGTGATAAACCTTTTATAAATAAGACTATGAAATTTTTTATCGACACGGCCAACCTGGCTCAGATACAGGAAGCCAACGACATGGGAGTTTTAGACGGCGTTACCACCAATCCTTCACTGATGGCCAAAGAAGGAATAAAGGGAGTGGAAAACTGCAAAAAGCATTACGTGGATATCTGTAATATTGTAGAAGGCGATGTGAGTGCTGAAGTAATTGCTACCGATTATGAAGGAATGATAAAGGAAGGAGAGGAACTGGCTGCCTTGCATCCCCATATTGTAGTAAAAGTGCCTTGCATTGCCGATGGTATTAAAGCAATCAAGTATTTTACGAAAAAAGGTATCCGTACAAATTGTACACTTGTCTTCTCTCCGGGACAGGCTCTTCTGGCTGCCAAGGCCGGAGCAACCTATGTTTCTCCTTTTGTCGGACGTCTGGATGATATTTCCAGCGACGGTATCGAACTGGTAGAAAAGATTGTGTCCATGTACCGTTACTATGGTTTCTCTACTCAAGTATTGGCTGCTTCCATCCGTACCACACAGCATATCATTCAGTGTCTGGAAGTCGGAGCCGATGTGGCTACCTGTCCGCTGGCTGCGATAAAAGGTCTGCTGAATCATCCGCTGACCGATTCCGGATTAGCAAAATTTCTGGAAGATTACCGGAAGGTGAATGCTTAGTAATAGAAGTCTGATTATCTGTAAAACGATAGAAGAGAAGGAGTTTGTAGACAGAGAAGAAACTACAGACTCCTTTTTGTATATTGGGATAAGGCCGGAAACGGTACTAATACAAAGTAATATTCAAGTATAAATCTTATCTTTGTATTATTTAAGACAATTATGCAGACTATTTTAATTATAGAAGACGAGAAACGGGTAGCCGATTTGCTGAAGGCCGGCTTGGAGGAGAACGGTTACCAGACCATGGTGGCCTACGATGGTGCCATGGGGTTGAGGCTGTTTCAGGCTTACTCGTTTCAGCTGGTTATATCCGATATTATTTTACCCAAACTGGACGGATTTGAGTTGTGCAAGGAGATTCGTAAGCAGAATGAGCGGACTCCAATTCTGATGCTCACGGCTTTGGGTTCTGCCGATGATAAGCTGGAAGGGTTTGATGCCGGTGCCGACGATTATATGGTGAAGCCGTTCGATTTCAGAGAACTGATAGCCCGGGTAAAGGTTCTGTTGCGGAGAAACGGAGAGGCGGTAGTAGCCCCTCCCGAAGAAGTAGTGTATGCAGACCTGGTCATCAACCGGAACCGGCATGAAGTGACGCGGCGGAATATTCCCATCAAGCTCTCTCCCAAAGAATACAATCTGCTCCTCTATATGGTAGAGCATGCAGAGAAGGTAATCAGCAGAGTAGAAATAGCAGAAAAGGTATGGAATACCCACTTCGATACAGGTACTAACTTTATAGATGTGTACATCAATTACCTGCGCAAGAAAATTGACAAGGAGTTCGATGTCAAGCTTATTCATACCAAGCCGGGAGTTGGATTCATTTTAACAGACAAATTATGAAGATACGTACAAAACTGACCTGGCAGAATACCGGCGTTACTGCAGCTGTATTTTTGTTTTGCATGTGCCTGATTTATCTGTTGAGCGAACAGGCACGCAGCCGTACGTTTTTCCACGATTTGAAGAGCGAGGCTTTAACCAAGGCACACCTGTATCTTCAGAATCAGGTAGATGCCCAAACCATGCAGTCCATTTACCTCAACAACAGGAAATTTATCAACGAGGTAGAAGTGGCGGTCTATACCACCGACTTCCGTATGCTTTATCACGACGCCATACAAAGTGATATCATAAAGGAAGATCGGAACATGATAAACGATATTCTGAGGCGCAAAGAAATTGAGTTCTATATAGGCCGCTATCAGGGAATCGGCATGCTCTATTCGTTCGGGGGAAAAGATTATATTGTGACCGCGGCAGCTTACGACGGATACGGGTATAATAATTTGTATGAGTTGCAGCAAACCCTTCTGATACTTTTTGTGGTGGGTCTGACCTTGCTGTTTCTTGCCGGCTATTTTCTTGCCCGTGCATCCTTGAAACCTATTCGCGACATAGTAAAAGAAGCAGAGAGCATCACGGCGCAGCATATCCACAAACGCCTTCCCGTGAAGAACGAGAAAGATGAATTGGGCGAACTCAGTACCACGTTCAATGCCCTGCTGGAGCGTCTGGAAATATCGTTCAATTCCCAGAAAATGTTCGTCAGCAATGTATCGCATGAAATGCGTACCCCACTGGCTGCCCTGATGGCAGAATTAGACCTGGCCTTGCAGAAAGAAAGAACAGGAGAACAATACAGGCAAGCCATGCAGAATGTCTTGCAGGATGCCCGCCGGATGAACAAGCTGATCGACGGACTGCTCAATCTGGCAAAGGCCGATTACCAGAAAGAACAGATCAAGATGCAGGAAATCCGTCTGGACGAATTGCTGCTCGATGTAAGAGAATTCATTCTCAGGGCACACCCCGAGTATCATATCGATCTTCTGTTCGAGCAGGAAGAAGCCGATGACGACCGTCTGATTACCGTCATGGGAAACCTTTATCTGCTGAACATCGCTTTCTCCAATCTGATAGAGAACAACTGTAAGTACTCGGACAACAAATCTTCGTTTATACAAATCTCTTATTGGGACAAGCATACCGTCATTCGTCTTTCCGACAGTGGCATTGGCATGTCGGATACAGACAAAGCACATCTTTTTACCCTGTTTTACCGGGGAACACAAGAGAATGTCACAGAAGGACACGGCATCGGTATGGCTTTGTCGCAGAAAATCATTCATCTGCATCAGGGTACAATCTCTGTACATTCGGAGGAAGGCAAGGGTACTACCTTTGTGGTTGAACTGCCTCATATCTGATATTAAAACGAACATAACCCTTTGTGTAAGAGTGGTATTAGAATTCACTGGAATTTTTCTAATGGTTTTCTAATACCACTCTAATACTTTTCTAACGGCTGCTTTGGCAAGTACGGTATACTTTTGCGGCGTGATAAGACAAAACAAATACTAACTTGTAAACCAAAGTATCATGTGGAAGAAAAAGAAACGTACCTCTCAATTTGCTTTTAATGCAGAGAAAGTATTTTTGGCAGCAGCACAACCACTCGAATCCGTATTCAGTTATTTTCAGACCACCCGTTCCGGTCTTGACTCGCAGGAAGTAGAGAGCCGTCAGTCTTTGTATGGTAAGAATGAAGTAGAGCATGAAAAGAAGAAAAACCCCATATCGTCGTTCGTCAAGGCGTTCATCAATCCCTTTATAGGTGTACTTACCGCTTTGGTTGTCATTTCGTTTGTACTGGATGTGTTACTTGCCGAACCCGGAGAGCAAGACTGGACAGCCATTGTCATTATTTCCAGCATGGTGATATTCAGTGCCATTCTCCGTTTCCGTCAGGAATGGAAAGCCAACATGTCGAGCGAGGCTTTGCTGAAGATGGTAACCAACACTTGCTATGTAAAGCGTGTGGGTTGTCACGACGAGGAAATCAGCATCGCAGAACTGGTACCGGGCGACATTGTCATGATTGCAGCAGGCGATATGATTCCCGCAGATATCCGCATCATCGAGGCCAAAGATCTGTTCGTCAGTCAGTCTTCCCTCACAGGAGAATCGGACCCCATAGAGAAATGTCCGGAACAGAAAGACCACAAGTACAGCAAGGGAAGTGTCGTCGAACTGGACAATATCTGCTATATGGGTTCTAACGTAGTCAGCGGGTCGGCCACCGGAATTGTTTTTGCTACCGGAAACCATACCTATCTGGGTACTATTGCAAAGAGCATTGCCGGACACCGTGCCGCTACAGCTTTCGACAAGGGTATCAGCAAAGTCAGCTTCCTGCTCATCCGTTTTATGCTTGTCATGATTCCTTTTGTATTTCTGGTAAACGGATTGACCAAAGGCGATTGGCTCGAAGCATTCATCTTCGCAGTTTCTGTGGCAGTCGGTCTGACCCCCGAAATGCTCCCAATGATTGTTACCGCCAATCTGTCGAAAGGCGCAGTGGCCATGTCGAAGAAAAAGACGATTGTAAAAGACCTGAATGCAATACAGAATTTCGGAGCCATGAATATCCTCTGTACCGACAAGACCGGTACATTGACCTGCGACCAGATTGTATTGGAAAAATACATCAATGCAGACGGAAGCAGCGATAACGACAAGCGTATACTGCGCCATGCCTATTTCAACAGTTTCTTTCAGACCGGATTGAAGAATCTGATGGATAAGGCCATCCTGTCGCACGTAAAGGAACTGTCTCTTGAGCATCTGAAAGACAATTACAGGAAAGTAGACGAAATACCTTTCGACTTTACACGCCGCCGCATGTCGGTCGTGGTAGAAGACAACCAGGGAAAACGCCAGATTATTACCAAGGGAGCGGTAGAAGAGATGCTTGAAATCTGTTCGCATGCCGAGTTCGACGGAAAGGTACAGGCTTTTACTCCGTCTCTGAAAAGCAAGGCAAAGGAGATAAGCGAACAAATGAATAAGCAAGGCATGAGAGTCATCGCCGTGGCGCACAAAAGTTATCTTGACAAAGACTGCTGCTTTGAAGTGAAAGACGAGAGCGATATGGTACTGATTGGCTATCTGGCTTTTCTTGATCCTCCCAAGCAGTCAGCTGCAAGTGCCATCAAGCAATTGCATGAACATGGCATCGAAGTAAAGATTCTTTCCGGCGATAATGATGCAGTCGTACGTACGATTGCCCGCCAGGTAGGTATTGATACCCGCCATGCGGTGACCGGTATGGAACTGGCTGCAATGAGTGAGGAAGAACAGCAGAAAGCGGTACGCGAATCGAATGTCTTCTCCAAACTGACTCCTATCCAGAAGACCCAGATTATTACCTTGCTTCAGGAACAGCAGAATACAGTCGGTTTCCTGGGCGACGGTATCAATGATGCCGCAGCTCTTCGTCAGTCGGATATCGGAATCTCTGTCGATTCTGCAGTCGATATCGCAAAAGAAAGTGCCGATATCATTCTGCTGGAAAAAGACCTGATGGTACTGGAAGACGGAGTACTGGAAGGACGGAAGACCTTTGGAAACATCACCAAATACATCAAGATGACGGCAAGCTCCAATTTCGGAAACATGTTCAGTGTGATGGCTGCCAGTGCATTCCTGCCTTTCTTGCCCATGTTGCCCATTCACCTGCTTATCCAGAATCTGTTGTATGACGTGTCGCAAACCACCATTCCCTTCGACCGTATGGATGCGGAATATTTGCGGAAACCCCGCAAGTGGGATGCCTCGGACTTGAGCCGTTTCATGATTTTCGTGGGCCCCATCAGTTCCATTTTCGATATTGTGACCTATCTGGTGATGTGGTATGTCTTCAGCTGCAATTCGCTGGAACATCAGACTCTGTTCCAGTCCGGATGGTTCATCGAAGGACTGTTGTCGCAGACCCTGATTGTGCACATGATCCGTACGCGTAAGATACCGTTCATCCAGAGTTGCGCTTCCTGGCAGGTCACCGGTCTTACCTTCCTTATCATGGCCATTGGTATTCTGATACCTTTTACTCCTTTCGGTACCTCTATCGGGTTGCAGCCACTGCCTTTGGAGTATTTCCCGTGGCTGGCAGGTATCCTGCTTTCTTATTGCGTACTGACACAACTTGTAAAGAACTGGTATATCAAACGATTTGTAAAATGGCTTTAAATCATGCAGATAAAGAAACAGATTATGCTTGGGGTGATGATGGTGGTTGCGACGGGCAACCACCGCCTCGAAGCGCAGGAATTCGGACTGACTTATACTACCGAACTGCAGACCGATTTTCGTAAAGGAAGCAACTGGGTAAATTTGTTGCGGAGCGATTTCTCTTTTCCGATAACCCGTCAGGTGGAACTGAAAGCCGCAACAATCAGCGTGGCACGGACAAGAGAGACGCGTCTGGCAGACGATTTGCAGACTTTTTCGAATATAGAGGAAGAAAACATTCCGCTTGCACTGGCTGTATGTGGGGCAGAGTGGCATACCGGAAAATCAACGTTCTTTGTAGGAATACGTAATTTGAATGAAGACTACTTCGCCTCTCCCTGTACCTCTCTGTTTACAAACAGCTCCTGCGGTATCTTCCCAACCTTGTCGGCCAATTATCCTATTGCCAACTATCCGTTGGCATCGGTAGGCATAGACTACAAGCTGACGCTGGAACATTGGGAGGTGGAAACTTCGCTCTACAACGGTACCGGTTACCGCATGTGGGCCGGAAGAGAAAATGTATTCCGTGTGTGTCCGGCTACAGACGGAATACTCAGTGTGACATCAATAAACTATCGGAAAAATGGCAGCAACTATTATATGGGGTTTGCTTTACGCAGCGGCCTGCCTGTGGGCAATGAGAATGGAAACGAAACACAGACATCGGCACCGGAAACGCAAAGACAACTGAACACCGTAATCTGGACGTATGCAGAGCAGCGTCTTTCTTCCCGTGTGTATGCACTGTGTCAGTATTCCTTCAATCCTACAGAAAAAAACGGATGCCGCAGCTATGCAGGTGCCGGACTGGTCTGGCACTGCGGAAAGACAGAAGGAGGTGCATTTGCCGATTATGCCGATTTCTCTTCCGAACACGAATGGGCTGCCGAACTGACTTGGAAAGTTCCCTGCCTGAAACACGGATACCTGCAGCCCACTTTGCATCTTATCAGAAATAGTCATGAAAGCAAGGTGATTGGTTTGCTCCGGTTGGGATATTTCATTTAAAATTTATAAGTTTGTATCATGTTTATCCGTAAAATCAGTCAGTATATAGAAGACAGGCAACTGTTTTTCCCCGGAGCGAAAATCTTGGTTGCCTTGAGTGGGGGAGCAGACTCTGTAGCCTTGCTGCGTGTGCTGCTTCAGTTGGGATATTCCTGTACAGCTGCCCATTGTAATTTTCATTTGCGCGGAGCCGAGTCGGACCGCGATGAGGCTTTTGTGCGTGGTCTGTGCCAGAAGTTCGGTGTACCCTTGTCTGTCACCCATTTCGACACGCAGGCTTATGCCGCACAGAAAGGGCTGTCCATTGAGATGGCTGCCAGAGAGCTGCGTTACGAATGGTTCGAGAATACAAGAAAGGAAATACATGCCGATTTCATCGCTGTGGCCCATCACCGTGACGACAGTGTGGAAACCTTCCTGCTCAATCTGATTCGTGGAACCGGTATTGCCGGACTGACCGGAATTGCTGCAGTCAACGGAAAGATCATACGTCCGCTGCTTGGTGCCGGACGAAGTGAGATTCTCGATTATCTGGCAGAGCTGGGGCAGGACTATGTGACAGACAGTACTAATCTGGAGGATGCTTATACGCGAAACAAGTTGCGCTTGAATATACTCCCGCTGCTGCGCGAAATCAATCCCTCTGTCGATGAGTCGATAATGGAAACCGCACACCGTCTGGCCGATGTGGAAACGGTATATAGAAAATCTGTGCTCGAATCGTGTAAACGGGTGATGGAAAATGAAAACAGCATCAGCATACCCCGTCTGCTGGAAGAACCTTCTCCTCAGGCAGTGTTGTTCGAACTCCTGTACCCGCTGGGCTTCAATGCCGCTCAGCAAAAAGATGTCTACCGAAGTCTTTCTGCCGAGTCCGGACGTCTTTTCTATTCCAAAACGCACCGTTTGCTGAAAGACCGCAATAACCTGCTGATTCAGAAACTGGAGAACCGTACAGCCTGTATGACTCTTCATCAGAAAGTAGTCGATTTGGCTACGGCAAAAACTTTGCTGCACTACAAAAATGTAGCTTGTCTGGACAGGAGTAAAATACATGGTCCGCTGGTGCTCCGAAAATGGCAGGCAGGCGACCGTTTCATTCCTTTTGGCATGAAGGGCTTCAAGCGGGTACGCGACTATCTGTGCGACCGGAAATTCTCTCTCTATCAGAAAGAAGAACAATACGTAGTCTGTGCCGGGGAAGATATTGTGTGGCTGGTCAATGAACGGACAGACAACCGCTATCGTGTGACCGATGCAACTACCGCCGTACTTGTCTTGTCGGTAGAACCTTCGGCAGAGTGAGATTGAATAAAGAGAGCGGTATATCATAACTTGTATTTTTCTATAATCGACGTCGTCGGATGTACAAACGGCGTCGTTGGCCCGTTGTTCAGCGCCGTTGGCTTTATAGCCGACGACGTCGGATACAGTCTGTAATTCGTAACGGCGGGCAATGGTTTTACAGATAAACCCGGCCATGATACAAAACCTTGATAAACAGAAAAAGAGTTCTTATGGAAGAAATCTTCTGCCGTAAGAACTCTTTTCTATTGTCGTCAATGGAAATTAGAGTACGCGAGTCAAAATAGCTTTGGCTGTAGCTCCGTCTACCAGACCATCTTCGCCGAAGTGTACACCTCGTTCGTTGAAACGTTTTTCAATTTCATCAATTACATCCATACCGATACCTTCTTCGCTCAGGCGGGTAGTCAGACCCAAAGAACGGAAGAACTCTTCTGTCTTGCGTATGGTTTCGTCGATACGCATGTCGTGAGTTCCTGCTACTACACCAAAAATACGTTCACCCAGCTGCATGATCTTTGCACCTTTTTCCTTGCGCAGCACATCCATTGTACCCGGCATTACAATAGCCAGTGTATGTCCGTGAGTCAGTCCGCAGAGCGCAGTCAGTTCATGACCAATCATGTGTGTAGACCAGTCCTGACTTACTCCCATCGCGATGAAACCGTTCAGCCCCATTGTAGCTGCCATCATAAAATCGGCCATCAGCTGATAGTCGTGCTGGTTTTCGCGGATTTTCGGTGCAATCTCTACCAAAGTCTGCAGAATACCTTCTGCCCAGCGGTCCATGATGCGCGATTCTCCGGTTTTAGTCAGATACTGTTCCAATACATGTACGAACGTATCCGAAATACCACATGCTACCTGATGTGCCGGCAATGAGAAGGTCACTTCAGGATCGAGAATAGAGAATACCGGATAGTTGGCATAGAAAGCATATTTTTCTTTGGTTTCATGGCAAGAAATAACCGCTCCGTTGTTCATTTCAGAACCGGTAGCAGGCAATGTCAGTACGGTACCCAAAGGAACAGTATCGTGTGCCTGACCTTTCTTAACCAAATCCCATGCATCGCCTTCGTAAAGCAGACCGGCCGAAATCAACTTGGTACCGTCTATCACCGAACCACCACCTACAGCCAGCAGAAAGTCCACTTTTTCCTGCTTACCCAGTTCGATAGCCTTACGCAGTGTTTCGATGGCCGGATTGGGTTCAATTCCCCAGAATTCTACAGTCTGGTGCTGGCTCAAAGCCTGCTTCACCTGGTCGTATACGCCGTTCTTTTTTACACTTCCTCCTCCGAAAGTAATCATTACTTTTTTATCGGTTGGTATTTCTTGGCTCAGTTGGGCAATCATGCCTTTTCCCATTATCAGTTTAGTGGGATTCTGAAAACTAAAATTATTCATAGATTATTGTTTGTTTTAAAATAGTATACACAAAGGTAATAAAAAGAACCGATACAGCCAATGGAAATGTCTTTCATCTATGGCCCCGCAGTTATTGCCGTGAATTTATGCAAATGAAAAATGCAGATTTGATGCAAAAATCAGGTGATTTGAGAGGAAATATGCTTGTTCCTCACATTGCAAGATGAAGGGAAACTCTGTACGTGTAAAAAACGGCATGTCTGTTTATCAGTGAGTTATGGTGAAAGATGAAAGATGTGAAGCGTGTTTTGTATAATATTTCTGTAAATGCACTAAAAACGCCACCTTTAAAGGTGACACACTTTGCACACTTGCTGCAACATAGCATAAATATCCTTCACATCTTTCACCGGCCTTTTAACCGACAGATAGACAGAGGAATATGGGTGAAAGATAGACGCAAAATCAATCTTTCACCATCTTTCATCTTTCACCCGTATTGATGGGGGAGGAAGTGATGGATTTATTGTTTCAGTCAGAGAGTATTTTTATGCAAATGATGTGTAATTAATGAGGTGAAATAAATATAAAAGGTTATGAATTTTTCTTTGTAGTTCATTAGAATTCATAGAAATTTAGGAGTGCCAATGAATATTATGTTTTATTTCGTTATTATTGGTATATTTTAATTATTTTTGAAGACAAAAGTAGGGAATCATAAACAATTATATCAACTGTCATAAAGTAAATAAAAAAGTCTTGGGGAAAAGAGATTATACAGACATGGTTTATTGAGAAAAAATTGGTGAGACCTTTAACATTTTTAGTGCCTATGTTTGTAATCTTTGTCAACGAAACTTGGAAATACTTTTTTAAATTACAAAGATATTAGCAGTGGATGTAAAAGTGTTAATTGTAAACAATGAAAACAAGTAATAAAAACAAATATATATTTATTGATTTATTTGCTGGCTTAGGGGGATTTCATCTTGCTCTTAGTCAACTCGGTTGTACATGTGGATTTGCTTCAGAATTAAAGGTTGATTTGCAAATGTTGTATAATATAAATTTTCCTAATACTAATATTCAAGGAGATATTACGGATCCTGAAGTCCTTGCTAAAATACCACCTCACAATATCCTATGTGGCGGTTTTCCATGTCAACCTTTTAGCCAAGCTGGAAAAAGGCAAGGATTTAATGATGAAGAACGTGGTAATTTATTTTACACCATCTGCGAGATTCTAGAATGTCACAAACCTGAATTTTTAATATTGGAAAATGTTGCAAATTTAAAAGGACATGATAATGGTAATACATGGAATGTGATTTCAACGAAACTTGACGAATTAGGCTATTCTGTTAAGGCAGATATACTATCCCCACATCAGTTTGGCATTCCACAACATAGAAAAAGAATTTATATTGTTGGAAAAAGAAAAGATCTTGGTTCGTTGGAGGAGTTTGAATTCCCTTTGGGTGATACTAAAACAATATGTGATATAAACACTATAATTGATGAGAAGGATGAAAATGTTATACCTTTGAAGCCTGAAACAGTTCATCAATTAAAAATATGGCAAAAGTTCATTGATCAAACAATTGCTCATGGAGATTCTATACCTTCATTTCCTATTTGGGCTATGGAGTTTGGTGCAACTTATAATTACAAAGATGTTGCTCCAGCTTTCCAGTCAATTGAAGATCTTAGAGATAAGAAAGGTAAGTTTGGGCAGATTGTCTACGGCTATAACCGTGATCAATGTTTATCTAGATTACCTATTTACGCCCAAACAAAAACTAGTAAGAATTTTCCTAATTGGAAAATAAAATATATTAGTCAAAATAGAGAATTTTATATCAAGCATAAAGAATGGCTTGATGAGTGGTTAAAGGAAGTTCGGAATTTTGACAATAGTCATCTAAAGTTTGAGTGGAATTGTGGTAAGAATGTAAAACCTATTATAGAAGATAAGATTGTCCAATTTAGGGCATCTGGTATTCGAGTTAAATTACCTACATTCTCACCAGCTTTAAATTTAGTTGGTACACAGATACCTATATTCCCATGGATAGAACTCCCACAAAGTTGTATAAAAGAAGGTGTTAATCCTAAGGGAAGATATATGACTCTTCGTGAAGCAGCATCTGTGCAAGGAATGCAAGATTTAAAATTCGGAGATGATAATTTTACTCTTCCTATTAATAGATGTTATGAAGCTTTAGGAAATGCAGTTAATGTAGAAATAGTAAAACGGATCGCACAAAAATTGTTTGATTATGGCAAGTAATGTTTCTATAGCTACTAGACCTCTAGTCTATTCAACCTTCAGGTATATAAATAATAAAGTGTGGAATGCACTTGCTGAATATATCGATAATTCGATACAGAGTTTTGAGGATCATCGTGATGAACTGAGTATTCTAAATCGTGATGGCAAACTTCATATTCGGATAGATATTGATTTTGTACAAGAGACTATAACAATTCTCGATGATGCATATGGTATAACAGAGCAAAATTATCAGAGAGCCTTTGAATTGGCAAATCTACCTCTTGATAATAAGGGATTAAATGAATTTGGTATGGGTATGAAAGTATCCTCAATATGGTTAAGCAATATTTGGTCTGTTGAAACTTCTGCTTATGGAGAACCCATAAAAAAAACAATTACTTTTGACTTAAAAGAAGTTGTAGAGAATGAAGAAATGGAATTACCTGTATACGAAGTACCATGTGAGAAAGATTTGCACTACACAAAAATAACGTTATGTAATCTTTCTATGAATAAGCCAACAAATAGGCAAATGGCTTATATCAAAAAACACATAGCTAGTATTTATACAAAATATCTTCGTGAGAAAATTATAGAAATTATAATTAATGATGAAGTTTTAGAATATGAGGATCTAAAAATACTTGAGGCTCCACATTATTCAAATCCAAAGGGAAAAGCTATCCTGTGGAAAAAAGAAATAATGTTTGATCCTCCAGGAAAATATTCAGTCAAAGGATTTATTGGTATTCTTGAGACAATGAGTACTTCTGAAAATAATGGTTTTTTATTATTCAGAAGAGGGCGTGTTATAGGTTCTAGTTATAATGACCGTTATCGTCCCAAAGAGTTATGTGGTCAAGAAGGTTCTCCGCAATACAAACGTATTTTTGGCGAATTATATCTTGAAGGTTTTGATGTAAGTTTCACAAAGAATTCATTTCAGGAGGATGATGATTTTAGCATGTTCATAGAACTGTTAAAAGAAGATTTGAGCAAAGATAAATCATTTGATATTTTTGGACAAGCTCAGTATTATACAAAACCAAAGTCTGACAAAGACATAAAGAATCTAGGTGCTAACCTAATTAACCTTAATTCCGCAACACTATAATTTAACTTTATTTATAAGTTCCTGAGCAA
>UQPQ01000053.1 GCA_900542985.1 uncultured Bacteroides sp. | reverse complement strand
GTTGCTCAGGAACTTATAAATAAAGTTAAATTATAGTGTTGCGGAATTAAGGTTATCGTCCTTTGTATAAAGTCTTCCTACCATGGTTGAAATGTTAGGTTTGAAAAAACCGTTCCCTAAAATAAGAAGACCAAGTCCGCAAAACATCAGATATTTTGCCAGAGCAATTTCATGAAAGAAACATGCACTGAGGAATAGCAGGAATTGTCCGATTGCCATTGTTAATGCACCTACAACAATGGAGCGGCGGTTTCCCCAGTATCGGTCGGCAATGTATCCTCCTATCAGTGGGGTAAGATAAACCAATCCTGTATAGCTGCCATATACTTGCGAAGCCGTTTCTTTGTCGAAGAGTAAGGCTTGTACCATGTAGAGCATGAATAAGGCACGCATGCCATAGTAGCTGAACCGCTCCCACATCTCTGTTACAAATAAAAGATATAATCCTTTTGGATGCCCTTTTGTGTGTTTCATTTGCTTTTTGTTGATAAAATGTTATGATATTGATTAAAAAACTTTGCAAAAATAATAAATAAATCCATTTTTACAAAAATGAGGATTGAAGGGCTTTCTTTTTAAGGTTATGATAAGGATGAGATAAAAGTGTACTGTAACAAAATAAAAATCCCCTTTTGCCGTTATGTATTGGTTTTCGGCAAAAGGGGATTGTATGCTTTTGTATTAATCAATTATTTCTTAACAGCAGCACTTGGAGTATAACGTGCATTCAGTCCTTCTACGATTTCTTCAGTGATGTTGAATGCCTTGTCAGCATAAAGCAAGTTATCAAAACCTGTATTGCTGAAAATCAAGCTATATCCTTTGTCTTTGTTGTAGATTTTCAAGAATGAGTTGATAGAGTCGCGGAGCTGCAAGCTGTTTTTCTGGTTCTCAGTCTGTAATTCGTTAGCCAGTTTTTCCTGCAATTGCTGCAAATCGCGTTGTTTTTGTGCAATGCGGAGATTTTCCTGTTCTGCACGTTCGCGGCTTGCAAAACCATTGTTTTCCAATTTACGCTGGAATTCTCTCATTTCTTGTTCAAGTTCCTTTGCTTTTTCGTTCAGGGTTGTACGGATGTTTTCTTCTTTCTGAATCATCATCTCATTCAAATCATTCCAAAAACGATATTTAGTCAGCAAAGAATCGATTTCTACGTATGCAATTTTCAATTCTCCCGATGCAAGAGCTGCAGCAGGTGTTGCATTGCCTTCATTAGCATTTTTGTTGTCGGCACATTGTGTAAACATAAATGCCATTACCAGCATTAAAAATCCCTTCAGGATATACTTTGTTTTTTTCATCATGTTTTATATCTTAAAAAGTTAATATTATTAGTCTTGTTGCTCTGAATGTCTACGTTCTGCTATTGCATGTGGATTGGGAATTTGAGCTTCACGATCCTGCGATTGCACACATCCTATTCCTCTTTTTCGCATCGCTTTGCTTCCGCTGACATGCGTATTGGGGAATCGTCCATTCTTTTTAAAGAGTATTTTTACGGATAATAGTGCAATACAAATAGCAACTATTAACATTGTTATCAGAATAGTCTTAACCATTTCTATTATTTTTGTGCTGCAAATATATAGTTTTTGTCACTATTCCATCTGCTTTTTGATTGAAAAAAGTGCATACCGATGTGTGAAGTGAGCTATTTAACTTCTTTTTGCAGAAAAAATAAAGGGTAAAAACAATTTAATAAACTTGATTTATGGAAAAGAAAGATTTACAACCAGCTTCAGTGTTTCATTATTTTGAGGAAATATGTCAGGTTCCTCGTCCTTCTAAGAAGGAAGAAAAAATCAGAGCTTATCTGATTGGTTTTGCACAGAAGCATGGTTTGGAATATAAAGAAGATGAAGCAGGTAATATTTTAATAAAGAAATCTGCTACACAGGGTATGGAACATGTGAAAACTGTTATTTTGCAGTCGCACATGGATATGGTTTGTGAAAAGAATAAAGATACAGAACATAATTTTGATACTGATCCGATACAGACCTATGTAGATGGCGAGTGGCTTAAGGCAAAAGGTACTACACTCGGTGCAGATAACGGTATCGGTGTAGCTACTCAGTTGGCGGTACTGGCTGCCAATGATATCAAGCACGGACCAATAGAGTGTCTGTTTACTGTAGACGAAGAAACCGGACTGACAGGAGCCTTTGCTTTGAAGGAAGGATTTATGGAAGGGGATATATTAGTCAATCTGGATTCGGAAGACGAAGGTGAATTGTTTATTGGTTGTGCAGGAGGTGCTGGTACAACAGCACAGTTCCCTTGTCCGATGATTGCTGCTCCGGAAGGTTACTTTTTCTTCTGTGTGGTAGTAAAGGGTTTGACCGGAGGACATTCGGGTGACGATATCAATAAAAACCGTGCCAATGCGAATAAGCTACTGAACCGTTATCTGGTACAGTTGAGCCAGAAGTATGATTTGTATCTGAGCGAGATAGACGGAGGTAATCTGCACAATGCTATTCCTCGTGAAGCATCGGCTGTGTGCGCTGTTCCTATGAAGGATAAGGAATCTGTACGTGTGGCGTTGAACATCTTCCTGGCTGAAGTGGAAAATGAATTTGCAGTAACAGAACCTAATCTGATGATGGATTTGGAATCGGAAGCTGCTCATGCAGAAGTGATGGAGCCTCAGGCTATGAAGCGTTTCCTGCATTCTATTTATGCTGTACACAACGGAGTGTATGCGATGAGTCAGGATATCGAAGGACTGGTAGAAACTTCATCGAATCTGGCATCGGTAAAACAGCGTGACGGTATGATTGTAGTTGTAACAAGTCAGCGCAGTTCTATTCTTTCTTCTCGTAAGGATATGTCGCAGATGGTTCGTTCTGCATTCGAACTGGGTGGAGCTACAGTTACTACCGGCGATGGCTATCCGGGCTGGAAGCCTAATCCATCTTCTGAAATATTGCATATTGCCAAAGAAAGCTATTTACGTCTGTTTGGCACAGAACCTAAGGTGAAAGCAATTCATGCAGGATTGGAATGTGGACTATTCCTGGAGAAATATCCTTCTTTGGATATGGTTTCATTTGGTCCGACATTACGTGGCGTACACTCTCCTGATGAACGTATGCTGATTCCTACTGTCGACAAGTTCTGGCGTCATTTGTTGGATGTATTGGCTCATATACCTGCAAAAGCATGAAACTGAAAACAATATTAGGAGTTTTTGTTGTGTGCTGTACCTGTCTGTCGGTACAGGCACAACAACAGTTCCGTGTGATGGAATATAATGTAGAGAATTTGTTCGACTGTCGGCATGATTCGCTGAAAAATGATAAAGAATTTCTGCCGGAAAGTCCTAAAGGCTGGAGTTACAATCGTTATCAGGATAAGCTGAAGAAGATAGCAAAAGTAATTCTTGCTGCCAGTCATGAGCAGGTTCCCGATTTGGTAGGTTTGTGTGAAGTAGAAAATGAATATTGTTTGGATGGGTTGACCCGATATTCGCCCTTGCGCGATGCCGGTTATCGTTATGTGATGACTAATTCGCCCGATGAGCGAGGGGTAGATGTGGCTTTGCTGTATCAGCCGGCTACTTTTCGTCTTATCGGATCACTATATATAGGTATACCTTATAAAGAGATAAACCGTCGTCCTACTCGCGATATTCTTCATGTCACAGGAAGGGTAGTGAGCGGAGATACGTTGGATGTTTTTGTCTGCCATATGCCGTCCCGTTCGGGTGGGGAAGTCAAGAGTGAACCTTATCGTCTGTTTACGGCACGCCATCTTCGTCAGGCAGCCGATTCTGTGATGAGAGTCCGAAAGACCCCACATGTTATTATTATGGGCGACTTTAATGATTATCCTTCCAACCGTTCTATTGCCGAAGTGCTGGGAGCTGTAAAACCTGGTAGAAAAATACAGAAAACGACTTTGTATAATTTGATGGATGGAAAAGAAGGGGGAACTTATCGTTATCGTGGAGAATGGGGGATTTTAGACCATATGATAGTGAACGGCATGATGCTGAATAAAAAATCCCGGATTCGGACAAACTACAAGGAAGCACGGATTTTAACTTTCCCTTTCCTGTTGGAGGAAGATGAACGCTATGGAGGTGATACTCCTTATCGAACTTATTGGGGGAAAAGGTATCATGGCGGATATAGTGACCATTTACCCATCGCAGTCGATTTATATATAAAAGATTAAAGTATTAGTAAAGGTAGAAAGATATGGAATGGCAAAAGTGGAAAGGACATGGAGCCATGTTCTGTGCGAATGCCATGTGGGGGTTAATGTCTCCTTTGGCAAAACTTGTTATGTTAGGAGGGGCGGTAACTCCTCTTGTTGTGACAGATTTGCGCATTTTTGGTGCAATGATCTTGTTTTGGATAGCTTCGTTTTTCAGAAAGCCTGAGCATGTAGGGCATAAGGATCTTGCAAAATTGTTTGTGGCTTCTTTGTTGGCAATTGTGTTTAATCAGGGCTGCTTTATTTTTGGAGTGGGACTGACTTCTCCAGCCGATGCTTCGATTATTACCACCAGTATGCCGCTTATAGCAATGGTGCTGGCTGCTATTTATCTGAAAGAGCCTATTACTGGAAAGAAAGTATTGGGTATTGCATTGGGAGCTACAGGAGCTTTATTGCTTATTATGGGAAGCCAGCATACCGATACGGCTCAAAAGACTGGAGAACATTATATCTGGGGCGATTTGCTGGTATTGTTGGCGCAATGCAGCTATGCACTTTATATCGTGCTTTTTAAAGACTTTGTAGGTAAATATTCTTTGTTTACTATTATGAAATGGATGTTTACTTATGCTTTTATCTGCGCCTTACCGTTTTCGTATCATGATTTGCTGAATGCATCTTGGGATATGCTGACTTGTACTGAAATTGCTTCATTGACTTTTATTGTAGTAGGAAGCACTTTCTTCAGCTATATTTTTGTAGTAGTAGGGCAGAAGAACCTGCGTCCTACGGTGGCCGGTATGTATAATTATGTGCAACCGATCATTGCAAGTATTGTGGCTGTATGTTGGGGTATGGATTCATTCAACTGGGTAAAAGTGCTTTCTGTAGGACTGATATTTGGCGGAGTATATATGGTAACTATCAGTCGCTCCCGTAGTGATTTGTCACAGAAAGCAAAAAGTTGATTATTCACACATTGTCATAAATACAAATTTATGATTCTATTAGCTGATTAAAAACGACGACGTCGGCTACGCAATCGTCGCTGTTGAATGTATAGTCAACAGCGACGATTTTACAATCAACGATGTCGATTGAATCCTGCGACGTTTATCTACATCGTTTTATTTCTGTTACATTATTTTGATTTAGCTTCATATTTATAAAATTGAGCAGCTCCTATTTCTTTTATCATACTGGAATGATCTGACTGGATATATCCGACAGACTTTGCATAATCTTTCCAAAGTTCGATAAGTGCTTTTAGTTTCGCTGGATAAATTGCAGACAAGTCATTTTGTTCGGCAATATCTGTTTCGAGATTGTACAATTTCCATGTAGTTCCATCTCCATGAGGAGGGGCGAGTTGTACTGCTTTCCATTTACCTTGTATAACGGCTTTATCTTCTTTCATTTCAAAACAAAGTGCCTCGCCGGATGTACGTGAAGGTGATGACTCCGTATCTGTCAGTTTTTGTACAAATGATTTTCCGTAAAGAGGAGCCAGAGGGATGTTGTGATAAGAAGATGGCCGTTGGGTATGAGTATATTCCAGAATTGTAGGGAACAAGTCGGTTACATGCAGCAGAGTACTGTGATCAATGCTTCCTTTTTGGGGCATATTCTTCCCGGAAATAATAAGTGGTACGCATATTCCTCCCTCGTGGGTTGTCATTTTATAGAGACTATAAGGCGTATTACATACTTCGGCCCAGGCTTCTCCCAACGAAATGAATGAGTTGGAGTTTCCATAATTTCCCAGCTGGTTGTCATATCTTTCCTGAATGGTTTCTTTGGTATTCCCCGGATATGATTCCGGTTCTTTGGGGTTTGCGCCATTGTCACTCATAAACAAAATCAGCGTATTGTTCAGTTTGTGTTCTTCTTCCAGTTCCTTAATCACTCGTCCGATGCTATAATCTACATACTCTATCATAGAAGCATAGATCTCCATTTTGCGGCTTTGTTCTTTTTTCTGCTCTTCGTTGAGGAAGTTCCATTGTTTATTAGGATTGCTGAGTCCTGTATCAGGAGTCTGTGCGGGGATAAGCCCCATCTGTCTTTGTCGTTCCAGTCTGGCGACACGGATGCTGTCGTATCCACCATCGTACATGCCTTTGTTCCGGTTTTTCCATTCCGGGATAATCTGTAAAGGGTCGTGTGGAGCGGTGAAGGCCAGATAGCTGAAGAATGGTTTGTTTTGAGGACACTTACGCAGATATTCAATCATTTTATCAGTATAGTAGCGAGTGGAATAGAAATCATCGGGAAGTTTGTCTACTCTTTTCCCATTATCCAGATAAAAAGTGACAGGTTGTTCGCTGTCGGACAAGGCAAATGAATTGCAAAAATGACCGGCTCCTCCTCCTAGCATGGTGAAGCTCTGATCAAATCCGCGTTCGGAAGGAATATTCTCTTTTTGAGCCCCAAGATGCCATTTCCCGGCCATACAGGTGTAATAATTATTTTCATGCAGCACCTCGGCCAGTGTCATCACGCTGTGGTTGATACCTCCTTCATATCCGGGTTGCATGTATTGGTTTTCAGCATGAAGAGGGGGCATGATACCTAGTCCGTTTTGGTGATTGTCTACGCCTGTCAGGAGCATGGCTCTTGTAGGAGCACTTAAAGAGGAAGTATGAAACCGGGTAAACCGGATACCTTGTTCTGCCAGTCGGTTAATATGAGGGGTTTGTATTTCGCCCCCAAAGGGTTGTATGTCTGAAAATCCCATGTCGTCTACCACTATGAGTAGTATGTTGGGAGGAACATTTCCGTTGGATGTATGTTGTGAATAGGCTGATAAGGTGACCAGTCCACTTAGACTGTATAAGATGCATCGTTTCATAGTTTAAAATAGTTTTAGTCTATATTATTTGTCATCTTGATTGCTGTTGCGATATTCTGTTGGACTCATACCTAAATGCTTTTTTACGTATTGTGCAAAAAAGGAAACATTAGGAAATTCAAAGTCAGCAGAAATCTCTTTAATACTTTTGTCGGAATGTTTCAGCTCCGGAATGATATGCTCAATGGCATTTTCATGGATGAGTGTCAATGCATTTTTCCCACTGACTTGTTTGACGATACGTGAAAGATACTTCGGTGAGTAACAAAATAATTCGGCATAATAAGTCAGTGTGCGGTGTTTTCCGTTATCGGCTGTCAGTGCTTCCATGAACTGTTTAAAGATGAAGTCGGGATGTTTGACAGGAGTGTGGTGCCCCTGTTTTTCCTTTTCAATAGATTTGCGTGTAGTTTCGGCCACCATCTCGCCATAAAAAGCTGAAGCAATGTGTAGCAGGATTTCTTTCTGGTAGGTGTCGGGTGGAGTCTGTATCTTGTCTTCTATCAGTTTCAGATATTGGTGAAATGTTTTGTTCCGGTTTTCTCCAAAATGCTTAATGGGATTTTCCTGTATGTAACATATCGACTTCCAGCTGTACTTCTGAGTCTGTGTCAGCCGCTGGATAAAGCGGTTGGAGAAACAGAATATTTTTACTTTATGATTGGGACTGGCCATTACCTGACCTATAATCGTATTGGGCAGACTGATCAGCAGGTCGTTGGCCTGTAGGTGTCGGGCTACATTGTTCAGTTCTAAGTTTACTTCTCCTTCCTCACAATAGAGCATCAGAAAAACTTCCAGTTTGACATTCCTGTTTTCCTGGAACACATTCTCCAGATGTTCAGTCAGAAACATGTAGTCGTCAATGTAGCTTTGATCATCGCAATGTGCCTGAAGCATTTCCATGTGAATATGTTTAATAATCTCTTCCATAATTCTTTTTTGCAAAGATGAAGATTTTTGGTCAAGATGCTATGTTTTATTTTCTCTCAAGTATGTCTTATTTTCCATATTTTATAGAATAAATAGGCGGATGGAGAAAATAGAACATTCCTGTGCGAAAATTTGTTGCTTCCCTTTTTTTCTTGCTTGCTACTTTTGCGCGAACAAAAAAAGAAACAAATATGACGAAAAAGATTGGAAAATTAAACGTATGGCTGATGTTACTGGTTGGCTGTGCGACGGGGATAACCTCCTGTAAGACAGAAAACAAAGAAAATACTCAGAAAGGCTATAATCTTGTAACACTTACGGCGGATACCGATAAGGAAATCATGACTTCTTATTCTGCTTCCATAGAAGGTATGCAGGATATTGATATTTACCCGCAAGTGTCAGGATATATTGAAAAATTAAATGTATCGGAAGGGGATGTTGTGCGGCGAGGAGAGATCTTGTTTGTAATTGATCAGGTTCCTTATAAGGCAGCTTTGGAAACGGCAGTTGCCAATGTGGAAGTGGCGAAAGCCAGTCTGGCTACCGCTGAACTTACTTATAAAAGTACACAGGAACTGTATGCCAAGAAGGTGGTTTCCAGTTTCAACTTACAGACAACTGAAAATGCGTATCTGACTGCCAAAGCGCAACTGGCACAGGCGAAGGCGCAGGAGGTGAATGCGCGGAATGACCTTTCTTATACCGAAGTTAAAAGTCCCAGTAATGGAGTAGTTGGTATGTTGCCTTACCGGGTAGGTGCATTGGTCGGTTCTAATATGTCGCAGCCGCTGACTACTGTTTCAGACAATGCCACCATGTATGTCTATTTTTCAATGACTGAAAATCAGTTGCTGGCCTTGGCGCGTCAATATGGTACAATTGATAAAGCGGTAGAAAATATGCCGGCTATTCAGCTTCAGTTGAACGATGGTTCTGTATACGAAGAAAAAGGAAAGATAGAATCTATCAGTGGAGTGATTGACAAGGAAACGGGTACAGTAGGGGTACGTGCTGTATTTCCGAATGCTTCTCGCTTGCTGCACAGTGGAGCATCGGGCAACGTACTGATTCCGAGTGTATATGAAAAATGTATTGTTATTCCGCAGGGAGCTACCGTACAGCTGCAAGATAAAATCCTGGCCTATAGGGTAGTGGATGGAAAAGCTGTATCTACTCTGATAAAGGTGGCTCCGGTCAATGACGGAAAAGAATATATTGTACTGGATGGGCTGAAAGCCGGAGATGAGATTGTGGCCGATGGAGCCGGAATGATTCGTGAAGGAACGCAAGTAAAATAACAGACGATTATGAAAGGAAATATATTTATTAAGCGGCCGGTGATGGCCCTCTCCATATCGGTCTTGATTCTGATTGTTGGATTTATATCACTTTATACACTTCCGGTAGAGCAATATCCTGATATCGCTCCGCCTACCGTGCGTGTGGAAGCCACTTATACCGGTGCCAATGCCGATGCGGTGATGAACAGTGTCATTATGCCGCTGGAAGAAAGTATCAACGGGGTAGAAAACATGATATATATCACTTCTACCGCTACCAATGCAGGTACGGCCGAAATCTTGGTTTATTTTAAGCAGGGCACCGATCCGGATATGGCAGCGGTGAATGTGCAGAACCGTGTATCTGAAGCGCAGGGATTGCTGCCTTCCGAAGTAACAGCAATTGGAGTCAGCACTATGAAGCGTCAGAATAGTTATCTTCAGATTAACAGTCTTATCAGTCCCGACAATCGTTATGATGAGACCTTCCTGGCCAACTATCTTGACATCAATGTGATTCCTCAGGTAAAGCGTATTCAGGGTGTTGGTGACGTACAGCTGATGGGAGATACCTATAGTATCCGTATCTGGATGAAGCCTGATAAAATGGCACAGTATGGTCTGGTACCTTCCGATGTAACTACCGTGCTGGCAGAACAGAATATTGAAGCGCCCACAGGATCTTTGGGTGAAAGTTCGGATAATGTGTTTCAGTATACCATGAAGTATAAAGGTCGTTTGAAGAGTGTGGAGGAATTTGAAAACATGGTAATACGTTCGCAGAAAGACGGTTCTGTACTTCGGGTAAGAGATATTGCAGAAGTAGAATTGGGACGTGAATCTTATAGCTTCCATGGTGAAGCTGACGGGGTACCGGGAGTTACTTTTATGGTTTTTCAGGTGGCTGGTGCCAATGCTACAGCTGTAAACCAGGAGATTTCCGACTTGCTGGATGATATTTCAAAAGACCTTCCGGAGGGAACGGAGTTTATTCAGATGATGAGTGTAAACGACTTCCTTTTTGCTTCTATCGACAATGTGGTTGAAACTTTGGTGATAGCTATTATTCTGGTAGTCCTGGTGGTTTATTTCTTCTTGCATGATTTCAAGAGTACCTTGATTCCTTCTATTTCCATCATTGTGTCATTGATTGGTACGTTTGCTTTCCTGTCGGTGGCCGGATTCAGTATCAATATCCTGACCTTGTTTGCTCTTGTGCTGGCTATTGGTACCGTAGTGGATGATGCGATTATTGTAGTAGAGGCTGTACAGGCCAAGTTTGATGTGGGATATCGTTCTCCTTATCTTGCTACAAAGGATGCCATGAGTGATGTGACAATGGCAGTTGTGTCGTGTACTTTTGTATTTATGGCTGTATTTATTCCGGTGACCTTTATGGGAGGAACCTCTGGAGTGTTCTACACTCAATTTGGGGTTACAATGGCTGTGGCAGTAGGACTTTCCTGCGTAAATGCATTGACACTCTGTCCGGCTTTGTGTGCCATGATGATGAAACCTTCCGATACCGAAAAAAACTTGAAGAGTTTCAGCGGCCGTGTGCGTGCTGCGTATAATGCTTCATTTAATACGATGTTGGGTAAATATAAGAAAGGGCTGATGTTCTTTTTCCATCGTCGTTGGCTGGTATGGACTTCTTTGGGAATTGCTTCGGTATTGTTAGTCTATTTGATGTCGACAACCAAAACCGGACTTGTGCCTCAAGAAGACCAAGGTACGATGATGGTGAACATTAGTACTTCTCCTGGTAATTCGTTGGCGGAAACCAATAAGGTAATGGATAAGGTACAGGAAATATTAAGAGCTACTCCTGAAATTGAGCATTATTCTCGTATTACTGGATATGGATTGATTTCCGGTCAAGGTACTTCCTACGGTTCAATCATTATCCGATTGTATCACTGGGACGAACGAAAAGGAAAAGAACATGCCGTTGAGGCTGTGATGAAACGACTGAATGAGCAGTTCAGTCAGATTAAAGAAGCACAGGTTTTCTGTTTTCAGCCTGCTATGATTCCGGGGTATGGAACAGGTAATGCGGTTGAACTTTATATGGAGGATAAGACCGGTGGTGACATGCAGCCTTTTTATGAATCTGTACAGGAATTCATTATGGCTTTGAACCAGCGTCCGGAAGTGGCTATGGCCTATAGTTCATATGCGATGAATTTCCCTCAGATAGCAGTCGATGTGGATGCCGCAAAATGTAAACGTGCAGGTATCAGTCCGAATGATGTGCTCGATGTGGTTGGTGCTTATTGTGGAGGTTCATACGTTTCAAATTATAATAAATTCGGTAAAGTATATCGTGTAATGATTCAGGCTGATCCGGATTCTCGTCTTGATACTCATGCTTTGGATAATATGTTTGTCCGTAATGGAGCAGAGATGGCTCCGGTCAGTCAGTTTGTGACGCTGCGTTCTGTCTTAGGTCCGGAAATCGCAAAACGCTTCAACTTGTATAATACGATTGATGTAAATGTGAATGTGGCCGATGGATATTCTACGGGTGAAGTTCAGAAAGCCATTAAAGAAGTGGCGGCTCAGGTACTTCCTTCCGGCTATGGCTATGAGTACGGAGGTATGGCACGTGAGGAAGCTGGTAGCGGAGGAGCGCAAACCGTGTTTATCTATACCCTCTGTGTGGTATTGATTTATTTGATTTTGTCTTGTTTGTATGAAAGTTTCCTGGTGCCGTTGGCTGTGATTCTGTCTGTACCTTTCGGATTGATGGGAAGTTTCCTGTTTGCACGTGTTGCAGGTTTGGAGAACAACATCTATTTGCAGACCGGAGCCATCATGTTGATTGGTTTGTTGGCTAAAACAGCCATTCTGATTACAGAGTATGCCATTGAACGTCGTCGTAAGGGCATGGGTATTATCTCTTCAGCATATTCTGCTGCTCAGGCCCGTTTCCGACCCATTATCATGACTGTATTGTGTATGATTTTTGGTATGCTTCCGCTGATGTTTTCATCTGGTGCCGGAGCTAATGGAAACAGTTCTTTGGCTACAGGGGTAGTGGGAGGTATGTTGATTGGTACATTGGCTCTGCTTTTTGTAGTACCGGTTTTCTTTGTGGTATTTGAATACTTTCAGGAGAAATTGCGTACTCCCATGCAGAAGGAACCCGACCAGCAGATCTTATATGAGAAGGAACAGACTTTGATTGAAAAAAGTGCCTTTAACACAGAAAAGTAAGTAAATGAATAATATGAATACATCAAAAATAATTGCATGTGGCGCAACGCTTTTGTTGAGTAGTTGCGGGATATATACCAGCTATGAACCACAGACCTCAGTTCCCGAGAATTTGTACGGTGAAGAGGTTGCAGTTTCCGATACGACAAGTATCGGAAACATTCATTGGAGAGATTTCTTTACAGATCCTTATTTGCAGGAACTGATAGAAAAGGGGTTGGCTCAGAATACAGATGTGCAGACAGCGGGTTTGCGTGTGGAAGAGGCCAAGGCTTCGTTGCTTTCGGCCAAGCTAGCCTTTCTTCCCTCTTTTGCCTTGTCTCCGCAAGGAGGAGTCAGTACGGTGGAAGGCAGCAAGGCTTCTCACACTTATACACTTCCGGTTACCGCCAGTTGGGAGCTGGATATTTTCGGGAAACTGCGGAATGCCAAGCGTCAGGCTAAAGCCGCTTATCTGCAAAGTGAAGACTATAAGCAAGCGGTATACTCCAGTTTGATAGCTAATATCGCAAATACATATTATACGTTATTGATGCTTGATGAACAATTGGAGATTTCCCGTCATACGGCAGATACGTGGAAGAAAACCGTAGAATCTACACAGGCATTGATGGATGCGGGACAGGCTGACGAGGCTGCTGTCTCACAAATGAGGGCTACTTATTATGAGGTAGAAAATTCGGTAGTCGATTTGGAGGAACAGATTAATCAGGTAGAAAACAGTCTTGCTTTGTTACTGGCAGAAACGCCACATAAAATAGCGAGAGGAAGGCTCTCAGAGCAACGCTTTACTCCATCTTTATCTGTCGGAATTCCGATTCAGATGCTCTCCAATCGTCCCGATGTGCGTGTGGCTGAGCGTGATTTGGAACAAGCCTTTTATGTAACTAATCAAGCTAATGCAGCCTTTTATCCGTCTGTTACGTTGACTGGTAGTGCCGGATGGACGAATTCATTGGGCGAGATTATCACAAATCCTGGAAAATTTCTGGCTTCAGCTGTTGCTTCACTTACAGAACCTTTGTTTAATAAAGGAACATTGATAGCCCGCCGTCGGATCGCTAAGGCCCAACAGGAGGAGGCTGCTTTAACTTTTAAGCAGACACTTTTAAATGCTGGGGTAGAAGTCAATGATGCTTTAGTATCTTTTCAAGTGAGCAGAAAAAAGAATGAAAACTATGAACAGCAGATTGTTTCACTGAAAAAAGCATATCGAAGCACATCTTTATTGATGGAGAATGGTAATACAACTTATTTGGAAGTGCTTACTGCCAAACAGAGTTTATTATCCGCCGAATTGGCACAAACAGCGAATCGTTTTAAGGAAATTCAAAGTCTGATTAATCTTTATCAGGCTTTGGGAGGTGGTCAGGATCTGTAATTTAAAACTGCAATTTATCCCCTTTGGCCGAATATTCTATTTTGTGTTTTCCCCCCACTCTTATATTCATATTTCCTCATTAAGAATATTCGTCAAAGGGGTTTTGTTTAGATATGATATATGTGCTTTTAAAAAGGAAATTATATGAATGACGTTAAAAAGAAAATTCTTACTAAAAGTAGTGAACTTTTCGTGAAGCAAGGAGTGAGAAGGACTTCTATGGACGAGATTTCCAGTTCACTGTCTATCTCTAAACGTACGGTTTATGAATGCTTCAGAAGTAAAGAAGAGTTATTGAAGATATGTGTGTTGAATCGTATTGAAGAGTATAAAAATGAAGTGGAAATAAAAACGCGGGGGATACAGGCCGTGGATGCAATAAAGTGTTTAAATTCGTTGCTATATACTCAGCTGATTGATTTGCCTCAACCTTTTCTTGAAGAAATTATGTGTAGTGAGAAAATAATGAAAATGATGGTAAAGGAGTACTATATACCATTAAGTGAATTATGTAACAGGTTGCTTGATGAGGTGAGAAAAACAGACCGGATAAAGAAGGAAATTAGTAATGAATGTATTATAGCCTTTTTTAAACATATTCTGCTGACTTCTGTTGTCGCTGGGAAAAAAAGACTTTCTTATGATACTTATCTTCATTTTATAGATATGTATTGGGCAGGCATAATGGAAATAGATTGCTCTTCATCTATAAAACCTAAAGAAACTCTTTAAATTATGAAGATTTATTTCTTGAAGAAAACTTTTTGAAGTCGGTTCTGCTGTAACATATCTATTCGTTCTTTAATTTGTACCGATTTTCTTCCTTTTCTATGACTCCTTCATTTATTAATACAGAGATAGCTCTTGAAAGTGAAGGACGGGCTACTCCTATGATGGAAGCTACTTCTTGTATGTTTTGTATTTGCCCGTGCCGTTTCAGGTAATTTACAATTCTCTCATTTAAATTCTGTAAGGCAAATTCATTCAGTTTCTTGCTTAGAAAAACGGAACGGTCGGATATGTGTTGCAGAAAATTGCGAAGAACATTTTTGTCTGTTGTCATTAAGTCGAGGAAACCCTCTCTTGAGAGTGTCCAGATACGTACTTCTGTCTCTGCTTTTAGAGTGACAGGAAAAAAGTTTTCACTGCTATATAGGAAAGCAGGAGCCAATACTTCTGGAGCTTTCAGTCTTTCAATGATAATTTCTTTACCTTCATCATTAACCATACGTGCAGAAAGTTCTCCGGTACATAGAAGCATCAATGAGAGACAGGGTGCTCCTTGAAGTGCTATCAAGTCATCTTTCTTATAAGTGCTGATACGGTTGGACGTTTGTTGCAGAAACTCTTCTATTGCGCATCCTGTAAATAAGGGAAAGTCGCGTAACTCGTAGAATTTGCTCATGGCTTTATAGGGAAAACAGGATTTAACTTCTTTTTTTGTCGGGTGTAACATAGGTTACACTTCATCTGTATCCGATGGAATATCTTTGCGCAAAGATAAAGCAATATTTAGTAAAGTATTTATTTAAAGATATTTTTATGGAGAATAATCAGATGTTCTGTTTTCAGTGTCAAGAGGCGGCCAAAGGAATTGCGTGTACATTGAAAGGTGTATGCGGAAAAAACAATACTACGTCTGCCGCAATGGATTTACTGCTTTTTGTAGTAAGAGGTGTATCGGTTGTAGCTGATGTCTTGCATGACAATGGAATGAAAGCCGACAATGAAACTTGCGGTTTTGTAACGGATGCTCTTTTTTCTACCATTACCAATGCAAATTTTGATGAAGAAAGTATTCTGGCGAGAGTAGACAAAGGGCTTGTGCTGAGAAACCGCCTGATACAAAAAGCAGAAGAGGCTGGAATTGCTTTGCCGAAAGTGGATGAACTGAGTTGGCAGGGGAGTCGTGAGGTATATAAGGAAAAAGCGCAGCGTGTAGGCGTTCTTTGTGAAACGGATGCCGATTTGCGTTCATTGAAGGAATTGGTTCTGTATGGCTTGAAAGGAATGGCAGCTTATCATGAACATGCCATGCGCTTGGGATATAATGACGAGGCTATTCATGCTTTTATGAACCATGCCTTAAGATGTATGGCAGAAAATCTGTTATCTGTTGAAGAGTGGTTGAATTTAGCCTTACAAACAGGAGAATACGGGGTAAAAGTAATGGCTTTGTTGGATAAAGCCAACACTGAGCGTTATGGTCATCCTGAAATCACTGCTGTGAATATTGGTACTCGTCAAAACCCGGGTATTCTGATTAGCGGACACGATCTGCATGATATAGAAGAACTTCTGAAACAGACAGAAGGAACCGGTGTGGATGTGTATACACATAGCGAAATGTTGCCGGCTCATTATTATCCGGCATTCAAGAAATATTCCCATTTTGTAGGAAATTATGGCAATGCCTGGTGGAAGCAGCGTGAAGAATTTGCTTCATTCAATGGACCGATTGTCTTTACTACAAACTGTATTGTTCCTCCTTCGGCTACGGCTTCGTATAAAGACCGTATTTTTACCAGCAATTCAACCGGTTACCCCGGCTGTCGTCATCTTGAATCTGATGCAAACGGAAAGAAAGATTACTCGGAGGTTATTTCGTTGGCCCGTCAGTGTAAGGCTCCTGAGCAGATTGAAGAAGGTCAGATAATAGGTGGTTTTGCCCATCATCAGGTTTTGCAATTGGCAGATAAGGTCATAGAGGCGGTAAAGACAGGTGCCATACGTAAATTTATAGTAATGGCAGGATGTGACGGACGGATGAAGAGTAGGGAATATTATACAGAGTTTGCCCAGAAACTTCCTCACGATTGTGTCATTCTGACGGCAGGTTGTGCCAAGTACAAGTACAATAAATTGTCATTGGGCGACATTGATGGTATTCCACGTGTACTTGATGCCGGACAATGTAATGATAGTTATTCACTGGCTGTTATTGCACTGAAGCTGAAAGAAGTGTTTGGTTTGAATGATATTAATGAATTGCCTATTGTGTATAACATAGCCTGGTACGAACAGAAAGCGGTTATTGTTCTGCTTGCCTTACTCTCATTGGGAGTGAAAAATATCCATTTGGGACCTACACTTCCTGCTTTTCTTTCTCCGGGTGTGGCGAAAGTGCTGGTAGAGCAGTTTGGTATAGCCGGTATAGGAACTGTAGACGAAGATCTGAAATTGTTTAATATCTTATAAAATAAAAAGTATGAATATATTACATAAAAATGTGGGAGATATTGTGGCTGAGCGTTTTTCAACCGCACAAGTATTTAAGCGCTATGGTATTGATTTTTGCTGTCATGGAGGTGTGACTCTGGAAAAAGCTTGTGCCAATGCTGGAGTGGATACAGCACAGGTATTGGATGCTTTACAAAAGGAGGAAACTGCCATAGCTGGAGGAGAAATTCCGTTTGCTTCATGGCCTTTGGACTTGCTGATAGATTATGTATTGAACCTTAATTCCGCAACACTATAATTTAACTTTATTTATAAGTTCCTGAGCAA
>UQPQ01000052.1 GCA_900542985.1 uncultured Bacteroides sp. | reverse complement strand
ACTCATAAATCTACCCTTAATCGTGTATTGGATGATAGTTGCGGATTTTAGGTTTAAGAGAATAGATCACATGTTTTTTTCTTTATTTGTAAACAATTTTGTATTGTTTCTGGTTATTTTTGTAGCAGACAGAATAAAACACTGGTCTTAAAAAGTAGTAATTATGGAAAAATTGGAAGATTATCGTTCGTATCAACAGAATTATTCCGAATCTAAGCTGTGGAATAAGATCTCTTCGGTAGCTCATAAAGCGGGTGCAAAAGTAGTCTATGCCGTACTATTATTATATTATGTAGCCACCGGTAAAGATGTATCCTGGGCAGACAAGGCCAAAATATACGGTGTGTTGGGCTATTTTATTCTTCCGCTGGATGTGGTACCCGATTTGGCTCCACTCGTAGGGTATACTGATGACCTGACTGCTTTGCTATGGGTATTGCATACTGTATGGTCTAATGTGACTCCGGAAGTAAAGAGCAAGGCCCGGGCAAGGCTTTCCAAATGGTTTGGAGAACTGAGTGAGGAAGAGCTAAAACTCTTTTAGCACAAAGCCTTGACGAGTCCTGTTTTTGATATAGGTAAAGGAAAATGGATAAATGGATAAAACAAAAGGATATTTCTTTGTTTTATTCTGTTTTTCGATAACTTTGCGTTGCTTTGACTAAAAGTACGGATATGAGTTATTGGAATAAACCGTCTTGGGAACATAAAAGTTTGGCATGGCCAAGCGTACACAGGCTGATGGGGTGGGTAATGGGTGTTACTTATCTGTCAGCCTTGGTGTTTTTGGCCTCTATAGTCTATGAACATGGATTCCGGATTTCGGAAGCTGAAGAAAATTGGCTTCAAGGTATTTATAAGACTGTATGGGGTATTTTTCTGATTAGTACAACCGTGCAGATTGTTTTCCGTCAGGAAGAAGGAAAATCTAAATTTACGGGATGGGCATGGGTGTTGTTTGCGCTGCTTTATCTGACTTTGCTTCCGGTTGTGTTTCATCGTCCGGATCAGACGGAGGGGGTATATGGAGTGTGGATGTTTTTTCATCATCCTTACTACCGTATGGCCATACTCTTCTTTCTGTCCCTGTTTTATTTGTCCAGCAGTCTGGTTCGTCTTTTAGGAAGGCGTACCAATCCGTCTTTGATACTGGCTGTCAGTTTTCTGGTACTTATTTTGATAGGTTCCGGCCTTTTGATGCTTCCCCGATGTACGTATCACGGTATATCCTGGCTGGATGCTCTCTTTACAGCTACCAGTGCCACTTGTGTGACGGGACTTGTGACGGTAGATGTTTCTTCTACCTTTACATTGGGCGGTCAAATCATTATTATTCTGCTTATTCAGATTGGCGGACTTGGGGTGATGACACTGACCAGTTTTTTTGCCATGTTCTTTATGGGAAATACTTCGCTTTATAATCAGCTTGCAGTAAGAGATATGATCAGCTCCAATTCGTTGAATTCTCTTCTATCTACCTTATTATATATATTAGGATTTACCTTGATGATAGAAGGGGTAGGGATGGCATTGATTTGGTTGAGTATTCACAATACAATGGGGATGACACTCGATGAAGAACTTTATTTTGCTGCTTTTCATTCCATTTCTGCTTTCTGCAATGCCGGTTTTTCTACATTGCCCGGAAATTTGGGAAACTCTCTGGTTATGCAGAATCATAATCTGCTGTTTATTACTGTTTCTTTCCTTATTATATTAGGCGGAATCGGGTTTCCTATTTTGGTAAATTTGTGCAGAACGGTGATGTATTATTTGCGTTATTGGAAGTGGAAGTTATTCGGTCGTTCGTCACGTTTCCCCAAGCAGGTACATTTGTACAATTTGAATACCAAGATTGTATTGATTATGACAACTGTTCTGTTGGTTGTAGGTACACTTGTGATTCTGGTCTACGAGTGGAACCACGCTTTTGCTGGTATGCCGGTATTGGATAAATGGGTGCATGCTTTCTTCAATGCGGTTTGTCCGCGTACTGCCGGATTCTGCAGTGTAGGACTTACCACTCTTTCTACTCAGACTTTATTATTTATGATTGTACTGATGATGATAGGTGGAGGAACACAGTCTACTGCCGGTGGTGTGAAAATAAATGTGTTTGCTGTGATTCTGCTTAATTTGTGGGCTGTGATTCGAGGTTCGGAGCGGGTTGCTATTTTTCACAGAGAACTTTCTTCGGAATCTGTCCGTCGCTCGCATGCGGTGTTGAGCTTGTATCTGATAGTAGCTTTTGTTGCAGTGTTTGCCATGACCCTGATAGAACCTGAGGCTTCTGTGATGGCAATCGTGTTTGAATGTGTATCGGCTTTAAGCACAGTAGGATCTTCGCTCGATCTGACTCCTTTGCTAAGTCCGATGGGAAAAGGCGTTATTATTTTCCTGATGTTTGTGGGAAGAGTGGGAGCCTTTACGTTGCTCTTGGGACTGGTGAAGCAGGAGGCAAAGAAAAATTATAAATATCCGAAAGACGATTTAATAATAAACTAAGATATGAAATACATTGTAATAGGTCTTGGAAATTATGGTTCGGTTTTGGCGGAAGAACTGACTTCGCTGGGACACGAAGTGATTGGTGTAGACCAGGATGCACAGAATGTAGACCGGATGAAAGATAAGGTGGCTACAGCGTATGTGGTAGATGCTACGGATGAGGCTGCCTTGACCGTATTACCTTTGCAGACCGTGGACGTAGTAATTGTGGCTATCGGAGAGAACTTCGGTGCTTCGGTCCGTGTGGTTTCTTTGCTGAAGAAAAATAAGGTGAAACATATTTATGCCCGTGCGCTGGATGATATACACAAGTCGGTGCTGGAAGCTTTTTCCATAGACCGGGTATTGACTCCGGAAAAGGATGCTGCATGCATGCTTGTGCGTCTGCTTGAACTGAATATAGAAGTAGAATCTTTTCAGATAGATGAGGAACATTTTGTGTTTAAGTTTGGCATACCTCGTAAACTGGTCGGATGTCAGGTCAACGACTTGAAAGAGGATGAAGACTTTAATCTGAAGCTGCTTGCTTTGGTTCGTGGAAAAATGGTGAAAAACAGCCTGGGTATCTCTGTATTGGAAAAAGAGGTCGACAATGCTTTTCCGGAAGACTATACCTTGCAGGCAGAAGACAGATTGGTATGCTATGGCTTGTATAAAGACTTTGTGAAGTTCTGGAAATCGATCGGGAAATAATCAATTTTATAGTCTTACAGGCAATATTGGGAATGTTTCTGCGCGTTAATTTAAGTTTCATATAAAAACGGATAGGAAATAATTTGTATTTTTGTCGGCATATGAGCAGAATAATAGCAATAGATTACGGACGAAAACGCACAGGCATAGCCGTGACAGACCCCATGCAGATTATTGCAAGCGGGCTGACAACTGTTCCTACTCATCAGCTGATGGATTTCTTATTGAAATACATGGCTCAGGAACCGGTAGAACGCATCATTGTGGGGCATCCTAAGCAGATGAACAATGAAGATTCGGAAAATATGAAGAATATAATTCCGTTTATCAATCAGTTGAAGAAAAAATGTCCCGATATGCCGGTAGAACTGGTAGACGAACGGTTTACCTCTGTATTGGCACATCAGGCCATGCTGGTCGGCGGACTGAAAAAGAAAGACCGTCAGAATAAGGCTTTGGTCGACGAAATCAGTGCAACTATTATTCTTCAGTCTTATCTGGAATCGAAAAAATTTTAAATTAAAACATAAAACAATGATTTTACCTATTTATGTATATGGCCAGCCTGTATTGCGTCAGGAGGCTGAAGATATTACACCAGACTATCCAAACCTGAAAGAGTTGATAGCAAACATGTTTGAAACGATGGAACGTGCAGATGGAGTAGGATTGGCTGCTCCTCAAATCGGGCTTCCTATCCGTGTGGTAGTGGTCGACTTGGATGTGCTTTCTGATGATATGCCCGAATTTAAGGGATTCAAACGTACTTATATCAATCCGCATATCCTCGAAACAGACGGAGAAATGGTGTCTATGGAAGAAGGCTGTCTGAGTTTGCCGGGTATTCATGAAAGTGTGAAACGCCCTGATAAAATCCATGTCACTTATCTGGATGAAAATATGACACCACACGACGAGTGGGTAGAAGGCTATCTGGCACGTGTCATGCAGCATGAGTTCGACCATTTGGACGGAACTATGTTTATCGACCATCTGTCGGCATTGCGTAAACAAATGATTAAAGGAAAGCTGAGCAATATGCTGAAAGGCAAAGCACGTTGTGCTTACAAGGTGAAGACAATCAAATGATAAAAAAACTTTTATATATAGTATGCGCATTCCTCCCTTTATCACTCTCTGCCCAAATCAATACGGACAGAGTGATGACTATCGGGCGGAATGCTCTCTATTTTGAGGACTATGTCCTTTCTATCCAGTATTTTAACCAGGTAATCAGTGCGAAGCCTTATCTGGCGGAACCTTATTTTTACAGAGGGCTTGCCAAAATGAATCTCGACGATTTTCAGGGGGCAGAAGCCGACTGTTCGGAAGCGATAGACCGTAATCCGTTTGTGGCCAATGCTTATCAGATTCGGGGAATATCGCGTATCCGTCAGAAAAATTATAAGGGGGCTATACAAGATTATGAGAGAGCTTTGAAACTGGAACCTGAAAATATCAGCCTGTGGCACAATCTGGCATTATGCCGGATGCGCGAATCGGATTATGCACAGGCAAGGGCCGATTTGGATACCTTAATTCGTATTTCTCCCCGTTACACCGATGCTTATTTGATGCGTACAGAGGTTTCCTTGAAACAGAAGGATACGTTGTTGGCGATGACCGATGCCGATAAAGCTATTGAGATGGACCGGTATAATCCGGATACATGGGCTTCTCGAGGTATGTTGTTTTTGCAGCGTTCCAAGTATCAGGATGCCGAATCGGACTTGACGGAGGCTATCCGACTGTCTGTCCGTAATGCAGGGCTTTATATTAATCGTGCCTTGGCTCGTTATCATCAGAACAATTTGCGCGGAGCCATGAAGGATTACGATATCGCATTGGATATTGACCGTGATAATTTTATCGGGCATTATAACCGTGGATTGCTTCGTGCGCAGGTGGGAGATGACAACCGTGCAATTGAAGATTTCGACTTTGTGCTGTCGGTGGAGCCGGATAATATGATGGCTACATTCAACCGGGGATTGTTGCGTGATAAGACCGGTGATTATCAAGGGGCTGTAAACGATTTTTCTGCAGTATTGGATGAATATCCCAATTTCCTGGCTGGTTATCAGTATCGTGCTCAGGTGTTGCGTAAGATGGGTGAACTGCATCGGGCAGAAGCCGATGAGTTTAAGGTGCTGAAAGCTCAGCTGGATGCGCAGAATGGGGTGAAGAAAACACAGACGGCATCGGCCGACAAGACTCGTAAGAAGTCGGATAAAAACATGAACAACTATCGTAAGATTATTGTGGCCGATAACGAAGAAGAGGAATCCAAGTACAAGACCGACTACCGTGGACGTGTGCAGGATAAGAATATCACGATTCTGCCACAGCCGATGTATGTGTTGAGCTATTACGAGCGTCAGGAAGAGGTGAAACGTCAGGTAAACTTCTCGAAGTATATCGACGACTTGAACAACCGCCATGTGCTTCCGCAGCGTTTGCTGATAACCAACAACGAGGCTTCTCTGACAGAACAGCAGGTAAAACAGCATTTTGCTGCTATCGACGAGGAATCGGCTGCGATTATGAACGAACCGGATAATGCGCTTCATTATTATAGACGTGCACTGGATTTCTATCTGGTGCAGGATTTTGACAGTGCATTGAAAGATCTGGATGATGCTATAGAACGTGATTCTACTTTCTTCCCGGCCTATTTTACTCGTGCAGTGGTACACTACAAACAGATAGAGTTCCGCAAACGTGATGTAGGCTATGAGATAGAAGGTTTGAATGATAAACAGCCTCAGGTACGTGGTATCGACTATGCTGTGATTCGGGACGATCTGGATAAGGTCATCAGTCTGGCTCCCGACTTTGTATATGCATATTATAACCGGGCCAATATCCTGGTATCTATGAAAGATTACCGCGGAGCATTGGTAGACTATAATAAAGCTATTGAGCTGGATAGCCGTTTCTCTGATGCGTACTACAACAGGGGGCTGACCAATATTTTCCTGGGTAACAACCGACAAGGTATTCAGGATTTGAGTAAGGCTGGCGAACTGGGTATCTTTGCGGCTTATAATGTAATTAAGCGCTTTACGACTGTAGAAGAGCAATAATAAAGTCATGCACAAAAAAAGCGAGTTCCTGAAAAAGGAACTCGCTTTTTTGTGCATGATAGTTGTAAATTTCTCTAGTTTGGTACATGTTTGGCGCCTTTTGTACACACTTTATGAAAATTCTATTTTAAAGTTGATTTTTATCGGGGTAATTTTATGGTGTAAGTTATACATTCATTGGAAGAGAAGATGCTTTTGTTGGGCTGTACTATGGTTGCCGGTCTTCTCCTTGACGGTAATGAAGAAGAAATTGATTTATGACGTTTTGTGGGGCTGTTTGTTCACTGACAATTGAAAAGCGGGCTCGGATTGTGTATAAATGGCATTAAGTTTTCATGGTAAAAGAGTTATTAATAGACATAAAATAAAAATAAGATGAAACAAGTTGTTATTTTTTTAATTGCATTCTTTTCCTGCGCTGCAATGAAGGCGCAGTATAAAATTGGTGACATCTATAATGAGGGAGGCCTTAAAGGTATTGTAGTGAGAGTGGACGATAAAGGTCTGCATGGTATAATAATGTCATTGGATAGATTTGGTGGAAAGTGGTACCTGAACAAAAAAGCCAAGTTTCTCACAGATGCATTCTATGAGGATGATGGAGAAAAAAATATGGCTGTTATTGAAAGGTATATTACCGAAAATGGCCAAACCTGGGAGATGTTTCCTTTTTTTCAGTGGTGTAGAAACAAAGGTGAAGGATGGTATGCACCGGCTCGCGAAGAAATGGAGTTGATTATTGCGGCAATGAATGGTTCTGTAGGTAAATATAGTGAATCTAATATGAAGGCGTTTGACAGGATTATTACTGATAATGGTGGTGACAGTCTGTATGGAAACGTGGACTTGCCGATGGGTGGAAAAATGCCCTATACCCTTTTGACTTCTACAGAGGCAAACAAGGGTAAGGTTTGCATGGGTGGTTTTTTTCAGACTTCTCCGTTCGGTACTCCTGATGCAAAAATATTTGAGGGCTCCAAAAAACATGGACGGTATCTCGGATCTCGTGCCATACATAAATTCTGATCAGTGATGAAAAAGTATTTGGCTTTATTGATGGCGGTGTACGCTAATTTATTAAATCTGCATGCTCAGACGTATTATGATGTGGGTGAGGTAATAGAAATAGATGGTCATAAAGCTATTATTTACGAAGTTGATGAATCTGGACAGCATGGGAAGGCGATGTATGTAAAAGTTTTCAGAGGCGTAGACGGGCCATGGTGTAATCATATGAAGTATGCGAAGCAATTACCCTCCTTGGCCAATAGAAAGGATGGACTTTCTAACACCAGAAAAGTCGTGTCATTTGCTCATGAAAAAAATGTATTGTCTTGTTTTCCGGTTTTTGAGTGGTGTAACAACCTTGGAGAAAACTGGTACATTCCGTCGGTTGAGGAGCTCGAAGCTTTCATCAATTTCTGGATTGGAAATAATGTGGTTCTTGACTGGGATGAAGATGTGGAAAATACAATGGATGATAACAGTATATTTTACAAAACAATAAACAATAAGTTGCTTGATGCGGGTGGCTCTGCATTCCTCAATGGAGTGTACACTTCTACCGTTACTGATGATGGAAAAGTATATGTGTTTCAGTTCGACCGGAAAAAGAATTCCTGGAAGTTTAATTTGAAATCCAGAACGAAATTGGGTGAAGATTGTGTAGGTAGGGCTTTTGTTAGATTTTAGATTATGAAAATGGTGTTTAGAGTTTTTATTGGGGCGGTTATATGTGTGTGTTTCTGTCAAAGTAACACGTGTGCTCAAGACTACAGCAGATACCGTAGGAGCTCTTTATATTCTATTTTATTGAATCATCCTGAACAACGTTTTTCAGATGAGATTGTTCGTGCTTTCAAAGAGATTCCTATACCGGAAAGATATAATAATCATAATTTGAAGTTTACGGTTATGAATGCTCCTGTCATAGAGGAACTCACAAAAGAAGAACTTGAAGGTGCATATAAGGACGCAATATGGAATATGCTTAACCGAAATAAAATAGGCGGTAGACTTGTTGAGAAATGGTTTAATTATAGTAGCCGGACAAAAGGATTTGATTTGTCTTTGGTGAAGGAGAGAGGGATTTATGATGCCAGTGTCTTTGATATTGATATAGCATTAAACTCTGTGCGGAAAATGGCGTTATTGGAGGATGCCGGTGAGGAACTGATTTCGTATACTTATATACTTGTGAATGATATTCGTTATGCGGATAAAACTACCCAGCGGAATTTACAGGGAATAGCAACTACAGCAGGTTTATTTGCCTCTTTGTTGATTCCCGGAGTCGGAGGAGTGGTGGCTACAACTGCAGCGCGCACCTTGTATCCTGTTGCCTTGAGGATTAATGATTTGGTCGTTGGCTTTAAAGTTTATGTGACATCCTATCTTTTCAGACTTGATTGGAATAAAGATATTGCGAACTTTTTTTATTCACAGTTTTGGTTTGAGCCAGGAGCAAGTGACTCTCTAGAAAAATATCATTCGTTTAAGAAAAATCTATCTGCGTTTAAGATAAGATATCTTGGATGTGCTACTATATACAGTGGGGATACGAGTCTGGCCGGTGTGGAATATGAATCAGATATGTTTAAAAAAGTATGTACACGGGCAATTGACTTGTCTATATCGGAATTGCAAAAGCAATTCGACGAATTTAAGGTTTTCTCTCCTTTGGTTTCCACTGATCCGTTTGTTTCTTATATAGGCCTGAAAGAAGGGATAACGGAGAATTCTAAATTTGAGGTTCTCGAAATTTCAATCGATGAGAATGGGAAAACATCATATTCCAGAAAAGGAGTCTTAAAACCAATTAAGGGGAAGATATGGGATAATCGTTATATGGCCGAATTTGAAGAAAATTATGATTCTTCTATAACTGGTACATCATTTGAAGTTATTTCGGGCAGTGATTTTTATCCTGGAATGCTACTACGGGAAATGGACTGATTCATGGGAGAAAGGGATTGCTCTAAATATACATCTGTTGCTATATCTTAAGCTGGAGAAATTCCTGGATAGTTTTATAGGTATGGTTTTAAAGTGCGAAGAGGAAGATTGATGGGGTCTACGGATTTTTCTTTTTGATTTATTCCAATGAAGTTTAATGGATGGTACCTTTTACATGAAGCGCAGACACGGAGAAGATTAGCAGATGATTTTCGGTTGCACTTGTGTGGAAGGCTTTTTTATTTTTTTTGTAAGAAAGATGGGTGACTTTCTCGAAAATGGGTTTCTTTATAGGATGCATCATTTATTGAAAAAAATAGCGTATTACCAAAAGTTTTATTTAAATTTGCAAGCTACAAAAAGTATATAGAATATTAATACATAAAGATTATGATTAAGATAACTTTTCCTGACGGCTCGGTTCGTGAATATAACGAAGGAGTAACTGGTCTGCAGATTGCAGAAAGTATCAGTTCACGTCTGGCACAAGATGTGTTGGCTTGTGCGGTAAATGGTGAGACTATCGACTTGACAAGACCTATTAACGAAGATGCTGAATTCGTTCTCTATAAATGGGAAGATGAACAAGGTAAGCACGCATTTTGGCACACCAGTGCGCATTTGCTGGCAGAAGCATTGCAGGAACTTTACCCGGGCATTCAATTCGGTATAGGTCCGGCTATCGAAAACGGATTCTATTATGATGTAGATCCGGGAGAAGCTGTGATTAAAGAAGGCGATTTGGCTGCTATCGAAAAGAAAATGGCTGAACTGGCTGCCAAGAAAGAAGTATTGGTTCGTCAGAATATAGCTAAGGAAGATGCATTGAAAATGTTCAGTGAAAGAGGAGAAACTTACAAATGTGAGTTGATTTCTGAACTGGAAGACGGACATATCACTACATATACACAGGGTGCATTTACAGACCTTTGCCGTGGTCCGCACTTGCCTTCTACTGCTCCTATCAAGGCTATCAAACTGTTGTCGGTTGCCGGAGCATATTGGAGAGGACAGGAAGACCGTAAGCAGATGACTCGTATCTACGGTATCACCTTCCCGAAAAAGAAGATGCTCGATGAGTATCTGGCTATGCTGGAAGAAGCAAAGAAACGTGACCACCGTAAGATTGGTAAGGAAATGGATTTGTTCATGTTCTCGGATACAGTAGGTAAGGGACTTCCGATGTGGTTACCGAAAGGTACTGCGCTGCGTATCCGTCTGCAGGATTTCCTGCGCCGCATTCAGGCTCGTTACGATTATCAGGAAGTAATGTGTCCGCCTATCGGAAACAAATTGCTGTACGTAACTTCTGGTCACTATGCTAAATACGGTAAGGATGCATTCCAGCCTATCCATACTCCGGAAGAAGGTGAAGAATACTTCCTGAAACCGATGAACTGTCCGCATCACTGTATGATTTATAAGAACACTCCGCGTTCTTACCGTGATCTGCCTTTGCGTATTGCAGAATTCGGTACAGTATGCCGTTACGAACAGAGTGGTGAATTGCACGGATTGACTCGTGTACGTAGCTTTACTCAGGACGATGCACATATCTTCTGCCGTCCGGATCAGGTGAAGGATGAGTTCTTGCGTGTGATGGATATTATTTCCATTGTATTTACTTCAATGGGATTGGAAAACTTCGAAGCTCAGATTTCTTTGCGTGACAAAGAAAATCGTGAAAAATACATCGGTAGCGATGAAAACTGGGAAAGAGCTGAACGTGCTATTGTAGAAGCATGCGAAGAAAAAGGCTTGAAGGCGAAAGTAGAATACGGTGAAGCTGCATTCTATGGTCCTAAATTGGACTTCATGGTGAAGGATGCCATTGGCCGTCGCTGGCAGTTGGGTACTATTCAGGTAGACTACAACTTGCCTGAACGTTTCCAGTTGGAATATATGGGTTCAGACAATCAGAAACATCGTCCGGTAATGATTCACCGTGCACCGTTTGGATCTATGGAGCGCTTTGTGGCTGTGCTGATTGAACATACTGCCGGTAAATTCCCGTTGTGGCTGACTCCGGATCAGGTAGCTATCCTGCCTATCTCTGAAAAGTTCAACGATTATGCTAATCAGGTTCGTCTGGAACTGAAGAAGAGCGATATCCGCGCTATTGTAGACGATCGTAACGAAAAGATTGGACGTAAAATCCGCGATAATGAAATGAAACGTATTCCTTACATGCTGATTGTAGGTGAAAAAGAAGCCGAAAATGGTGAAGTAGCCGTACGTAAACAGGGTGAAGGAGACAAAGGAACGATGAAAATCGAAGAATTTGCAAAAAATATTGCGGAAGAAGTTCATAATATGATAAATAAATGGTAACTTTGCAACCGTTTGCAGGAGAAGGACATCTTTCTCCTGCAAACGGAACAAAGAATAATATATAATTAAAACAAAAGACAAACAAGGAAGAAAAGTATTTTTAATGAAGAATGACACTTTAAAAGGGCAACACCGAATCAATGAACAGATTCGCGCCAAAGAAGTCCGCATTGTGGGCGACGATATTGAATCAGCAGTTTATCCAATCGCTCAAGCTTTGAAAATGGCAGAAGAGCATGAAGCTGACTTAGTAGAAATTTCACCCAACGCTGTTCCTCCAGTTTGTAGAATTATAGATTATTCTAAATTCCTTTACCAGTTGAAGAAACGTGCAAAGGAACAGAAGGCAAAGCAGGTGAAGGTGAACGTGAAGGAAATCCGTTTCGGACCTCAGACCGACGAACACGATTACAACTTCAAACTGAAGCATGCCATTGGTTTCTTGCAGGATGGAGATAAGGTAAAGGCTTATGTGTTCTTCAAAGGACGTTCTATTCTGTTCAAAGAACAGGGTGAAGTATTGTTGCTTCGCTTTGCAAACGACCTGGAAGAATATGCAAAGGTAGAACAGATGCCGCTTTTGGAAGGAAAGAGAATGACTATCTCATTGGCTCCTAAGAAACCGGGTGCTCCTAAAAAGAACGGATAAGTTGTCTCAGACAAATGAAAGAGAGAGTGCGTAACGTGCCGGTATAGTACGTTGCCACCGTTAATAATAATAATTAAAATTTTAACAAGATGCCAAAGGTAAAGACTAACTCCGGTGCTAAAAAAAGATTCGCTCTTACCGGAACAGGTAAAATCAAGAGAAAGCACGCTTTTCACAGTCACATTTTGACTAAGAAAACTAAGAAGCAGAAAAGAAACCTTGTTCACTCAGGATTGGTACACAATGCCAACTTGACTCAGGTGAAAGAACTGCTTTGCATGAAGTAATCTTCAAAAGCGTACACGTATCATTAAAATTATTAACCGAATGCATTAGCCTCAAGTCCGGTTGTAAAATATCGGCGCTATCATTCAAAAAAGAATTAAAACTATGCCAAGATCAGTAAATCACGTTGCTTCAAGAGCAAGAAGAAAGAAAATTTTAGGTTTAACCAGAGGTTACTTTGGTGCAAGAAAAAACGTTTGGACCGTTGCTAAGAACACTTGGGAAAAAGGTTTGACTTATGCATACCGCGACCGTAAGAACAAAAAACGTAACTTCCGTGCATTGTGGATTCAGCGTATCAACGCAGCTGCTCGTCTGGAAGGTATGTCTTACTCTAAGTTGATGGGTGCATTGCACAAAGCAGGTATCGAAATCAACCGTAAGGTTTTGGCTGACTTAGCTATGAACCATCCAGAAGCATTCAAAGCTGTTGTTGCTAAGGCAAAAGCTGCTTAATGCGGTATACGGTATTAAAAAGTATAGAAAAGAGATGTTTATTTTTAAACATCTCTTTTTTTTATGACTATATGGCTTTTTTGTCGCTGATGTCTTTTGAAAAGCCGTCATTATGATGTTTTCTTAGGCGAAAGCTGAATGGAAGAAAAGGTTTTTCCAATACATATTCCGCAGATTAAAAATTAAAATGTTCTGCTATTAATTCGGGTAAAATTTTGTAGAACCAAAAAAATATAATATATTTGTAATACAAAAATGAAGCCGTACTTGCAGAATCGGGAAACTCATCAAATTTATAAGAAATGCCGAGACAAGCTTCATCTTCCAATGGCGGGCCACGCCTTCGGGTAGCATTTATGCCGGTGGATTACAAAGGAAGAGGGCACTCAAATCCTGTTTTTCGGAGTTTCGTCACGCCTCGGGTGCGGCTTCTCCTTATAAAGCGAAGAATTTTGTATTGAAATACATGATTCTTCGCTTTATTTTTTGTATGATCTAAAGATAGAAGCATAGAAAGACTCTTTCCGAAATAAAGTAATATGATTGAGAAAATGAAAGTGAAGGCAATTTTTCTGGATGTAGATGGAACTTTAATCAGTTTCAAGACGCATAAGATACCTCAGACGACAATCGATGCGCTGACTAAAGTACATGAGAAAGGGATGAAAATTATTATAGCGACAGGTAGGGGAGCTACCGACTTGCTGGAACTGGAGGCGATTCCCTATGATGCCGTCGTTTCGTTGAATGGTTCTCGGTGTGTGCTTCGCGATGGTACTGAGATCATTTCTTATCCCATTGGTCGGGAAGACTTTCATACAGTCCTTCATCTTGCCGAACAGTATGGTTTCCCATTGGCTTTGGAAGTGGAAAAAGGGATACTTGTGAATTATGTGAATGATACAGTGATTGCTCTTTCCGAACTGACGAATCATCCTGTACCTCAGGTTGTAGATATTGTGAGCGAATTTGATGCTTGTACGTGTTGTCAGCTTTGTATTTACTGTGGAGAAGAAGTTGAAAAGGAAATAATGAATCAACTTCCGGGATTGGCTGTTTCGCGCTGGAATCCATATTTTGCAGATGTAAATGCGACTGGTGTAAACAAGGCATCCGGAATGGCTGATGTGGCAGCTTGTTTAGGCTTTTCTTTGGATGAGAGTATGGCTTTTGGAGATGGAGGAAATGATATTCCCATGCTTAAGGCTGCCGGTATAGGTATCGCAATGGGCGGTGCATCGAGTCGGGTAAAGGACTGCGCTGACTTTATTACAGACGATGTAGATGAAGATGGTATCTTACATGCTCTTGTGCATTTTGGCATTATTGAATAGCAGATAATGGGTTATATATTTCCTTGTTACCAGTAAAAACGGGATAATAAAATGAAAAAGGAAAAGCAATTTTTTATAAATGGGCGAGAAAACGAGGTCCTTCTTAAAAACTGGGAAACTTCTGATGGGTGTATAGCTACTGACAGAATCACAGTAGATGGCTTGCCTGTCGGATATATGTATCGTGAGAAACCAGAAGAAGACAGTCCATTTGAAGGATATGATAGTGGGTGGCGGTTTATAGCAGGTGATGAGAGTGACGAATATATGCAAAAGGCCGAAAATAGTGGAATCTATAAACTGAATACTATCTGCCAGTACGACCCTGATATAATTCCGTTACTTCATGCTCCATACGGTACAGCTTATATCAGAGATGAAAATGGAGTGTTTCAAGAAGAACCATTTGAGCCCTTGGAAGAATAATGCTGGTAACAAGCGGCTCAAGATATTTTCGGACTGTGAGAGGGTGTTATGGAAAGGTTTACCTGTTGTATATGTCTGTATATGCAACAGGTAAACCTGCAAGTGGTCTTACTGCTATTATCAAAAGTATTTGAGAGTAATTCAGGGGAGTACCGGTAAAATGGATTCTATCTTTTGCTCAATATCATCGGGCAGTCGTGAAAAGAAGTCAAGTCCTGTAATTTTTTCTATGGAATCTACCGTAACCAGGTACTTATCCAGTTTCTTATGGTCAGCTTTGTTTTCGAACAGGAAGCCCATAGCGATAGGATTCTTCCGATTGTATATCAGAACAACCTTAAAGAAGCGGTTGGGCACAGCTACCTTGTTTCGTCCGATACGTTCGGGTTTGGCTTTGTCGTAAATAGGACCGCAGGCGATGTACACTGTACCGTATTTCTTTGCCCATTGCCGGCAAGCTTCTTCCAGGTCTCCCCAGTCGTCGCGGTTCAGTTTTCTGTTTTGCGGGCAGATGTTGCTCATGTAGAAAGACTCCTGCATGGCCTGTTTGCTCCATTTCATATCAGCGGCCGGTGCCATATGTCCCCGGTCGTATCCGGAATTGGTATAATCGGCATGTTCTACACGTGGTTCCGGCAAATCGGGGTCGGGAAGAAATTTATTTTTTCTTTCCTCCTCTCCTGTAGTTTCCTGGCGTGTCAGTTCCCACGCTACCCAGTTAGGTGTCTTGTAGAAATTATTGTACGAAATGGTAAATGCTGTACGTTGCAGTTTTATTTCGTTCCGTTTTTTCAGACTGACCGGTATTTCAAGGTGCGAAGCTATCGTTTTTTCTCCAGATTGTCCCTTGTTTTTGAGTTGTTCGACAGGAACATTCGGAACCGCTTCCTTTACTTTTTCTATTGTCTGCTCGGCACGTTGCTTCCATGTTTCTGCTGCAGGAAGCTTTTGCTGATACTGATAAAAGAACAGTGCTCCTCCAACAAGAACTATCAGCAAGATAAAACCTTGTAGAGAACCGGTTGAATTGTTTTTTCTTTTACTCATAGAATTATATTAGTTTAAAGCGCATTCGGAAAATTCCCTCTTTATAATCTGAACTGATGATATGAAATGTACCGATTTCTGATGTATTTTCTACATGCAGACCGATGCAGAGACATTCATCGTAATCTCCCACATGGACGATTCGTACAGTTTCGGAAGCTCCTTCGGGCAGGCGCTTCAAGTCGAAACGTCCCAATGCTTCTGCCTGTGTAATAAATTCGGTAGTTACTGGTAGATGACGGGCGATCACTTCGTTTACGGTGCGTTCTATACATGCAATTTCTTCTTCGGAAGGAGCCTGTGGCAATGCGAAATCCAATTTGCTCTTTTTTCTTTCGATATGCGCTGAGACAGCCCGTCCACATCCGAAAAGATTGACCATTGTGCGGTTTACTATATGTTCGCATGTATGCATAGGAGGATATTCCTGCTTGTTGTGTTCGTTCAGTTCCATTTTTATATTTTTAGTGAGTATGGGCCAAAGTTAATCATTTATATGGAGATGTGTACTATCTGTATGAAGACAGAGTTTATGTTTATAGTCGAATGATTAAGGGACCACAGGAATTTCTATCTTTTCTCCTAAAAAACGGGGCTGTTTGTGGGTAAGGATATCTATACACATTTTTACACGGGCAAAGTATTCGCGTAATCGGGTTTTCAGCCCGAATAGTCGGGAAACATTTTGAGCGTTATAGCCGATGGCATCTATTCCGTACGCTTGAGCGATGAAAATGGCTCGTTCATTATGGAATTTCTGGCTGATAATAGTAATGGAGTTCTGACCAAATATCTTCTTGGCACGTACTACGGAGTCCAATGTCCGTAATCCAGCATAATCCAGATAAATCACTTTTGAGGGTATTCCTAACCGGATAAGTGCCTGTTTCATACTTTCGGGTTCGTTGTAATTGCTACGGCTGTTGTCTCCACTAATTAGGATATAGCTGATTTTTCCAGCTTTATACAAATCTGCAGTGGCCTGTATACGATAAAGAAAATAGAGATTATCTTCTCCGTTTCTTAGTTTGGGAGAAGTGCCTAACAAAAGAGCTGTATTCCGATACGGTATTTCTGTGGTAGTGTTGTATATCTTATGCTCTGCTGCTTGTTTGACGAGATGGTTGCAGTAATACAGACATCCGATGATGCAGATACAGAAAGCAATACCTGTATACAGAAGAGTTTTTACGGATAAAAATCGGTGAAAGGTCGGATGATGCTTCATAATACAACTCCTGTGCTGTTTATCCATTCTTTTCTTTGTTCTTTTTCTCCAGTAACATATTCATGAAGGCGGAACTGATGATACCGGTAGGGATAGCAATCATAGCGATACCAATAAGACTGATGATACTGCTGAGTAATCGTCCCAGTGGAGTAACCGGATAAATGTCTCCATAGCCCACGGTAGTAAAGGCAACGATAGCCCACCAGAATCCATCGCCTATGTTTTCGAAAGCTTGGGGCTGTGCATTTCGTTCGATATAATACATTAATATGCCGGAAAATCCAAGCATGATGCCACAAGCCGTATAGGAAGTAATCAGTTCATCTTTTACCTGATTAAGTACACTGCCTATCATTTGGAAAGAGCGGGAATAACGTATTAGCTTGAAAATAATTAATATATAGGCTAAAACTACCAAATGAAGGTGAGGAGAGTCGTTGTAAAAATATATAATGACGAATGGTAATATAGCCACAAAGTCGATTATTCCGTAAAAAGAAAACAGGTAATGCAGCCTGGCCATCCATGCACGTTTATACTGAATATATTGTACAGGAGCAGCTGCAATCCGTAATCCGTATTCTATTGTAAAGATTAAAGAAGCCAAATAGTTGAAAGTATAAAGCCATGAGCGGTATGGCAGAGACTCGTCAAAAGAACTGTAGATAACAGAAAAAATAGAGCCTATGATGAAAAACAGTACAAAATACCGAAACCATTTTTTCATTAGTTGTTTATGGATCGTTCGATAGAGTTTTTCATGGCGTATCAGATGAGGTATTTTTTCTATAATGGGAGGTAAAGGGTTATTAGTATACCTTAATTCCGCAACACTATAATTTAACTTTATTTATAAGTTCCTGAGCAA
>UQPQ01000051.1 GCA_900542985.1 uncultured Bacteroides sp. | reverse complement strand
TCGTCGATACGGTTCAAGAATTCCGGACGAATGGTCTTTTTCAGCATATTCATCACTTCCGCCTTGGTCTCTTCTACAATCTGATCGTGGTTCTGGTCGTTAATCTTCTCGAACTGACTCTGAATGTAGGCACTGCCCAAGTTGGATGTCATAATGATGATAGTATTCTTGAAGTTGACTGTACGTCCTTTGTTGTCGGTCAGTCGGCCGTCATCCAATACTTGCAGCAGAATGTTGAACACATCCGGATGAGCTTTTTCTATCTCATCGAACAATACTACAGAATAAGGTTTCCGGCGTACGGCTTCGGTAAGCTGTCCTCCTTCATCGTAACCAACGTATCCCGGAGGCGCACCAATCAGACGAGACACGGTATGTTTCTCCTGATACTCACTCATATCGATACGGGTCATCAGTGTTTCATCGTCGAACAAGTATTCGGCCAAAGCCTTTGCCAATTCGGTCTTACCTACTCCGGTAGTACCCAGGAAGATAAATGAGCCAATCGGACGTTTCGGGTCTTGCAAGCCGGCACGGCTACGACGTACGGCGTCGGCTACAGCCTGAATGGCTTCGTCCTGACCTATGACACGGCGATGCAGTTCGTCTTCCAGATGCAGCAGTTTCTCACGTTCGCTCTGCAACATTTTGCTGACCGGTATTCCTGTCCAGCGTGATACAACATCAGCAATGTCTTCGGCGGTAACTTCCTCCTTAATCATGGCATTGTCTCCCTGTTTGTGCTTCAGGTCGTCCTGGATATGTTTGATTTCATCTTCCAGTGCTTTGAGCTTGCCATATCGTATTTCGGCTACTTTTCCGTAGTTGCCTTCACGTTCAGCCTTATCAGCTTCAAACTTCAGGTGTTCAATTTCCTGTTTGTTCTGCTGAATCTTGTTGACCAGTTCTTTTTCGCTCTGCCATTTGGCCTTATAAGAAGTTTCCTGTTCTTTCAACTCTGCGATTTCCTTGTTCAGTTGAGCCAGTTTAGCTTCATCTTTTTCGCGTTTGATGGCTTCGCGTTCTATCTCGAGCTGTTTCAGACGACGTTCTATTTCATCCAGTTCTTCCGGAAGTGAGTCACGTTCCATACGCAATTTTGCAGCCGCTTCATCCATCAAGTCGATGGCCTTATCCGGCAAGAAACGTTCTGTAATGTAACGGTTACTCAATTCTACGGCAGCAATGATAGCTTCGTCTTTGATACGTACCTGATGATGGTTTTCGTACCGTTCTTTCAAACCACGAAGGATAGAAATAGAACTCAGTGTATCCGGTTCGTTGACCATTACGGTCTGGAAACGACGTTCCAAAGCCTTATCCTTTTCGAAATACTTCTGGTATTCGTCCAATGTAGTGGCACCGATACTTCTCAGTTCTCCTCTCGCCAATGCCGGTTTCAAGATATTGGCTGCATCCATTGCACCCTCTCCTTTACCTGCACCTACCAGCGTATGGATTTCATCGATGAACAGGATGATGTTTCCGTCCGACTGAGTTACTTCGTTGATGACCGATTTCAAACGTTCCTCAAACTCACCTTTATATTTGGCACCGGCTACCAGTGCACCCATATCCAGTGAGTACAGTTGTTTGTTCTTCAAATTCTCCGGTACATCACCTCTTAAGATACGCTGTGCCAATCCTTCTACGATAGCTGTTTTACCTGTACCCGGTTCACCTATCAGAATCGGATTATTCTTGGTACGTCGGCTCAGAATCTGCAATACACGTCTGATTTCCTCGTCACGTCCGATAACAGGGTCGAGTTTTCCGTTTCGTGCAGCCTCTATCAGGTTGATGGCATACTTGTTCAAAGACTGGTAAGTATCTTCGCTGGATTGTGAAGTAACTTTCTGTCCCTGTCTCAGTTCACTGATAGCAGCACGCAGTTCCTTGTCGGTCATACCAGCATCTTTCAAGATAGTGGCTACCGTACATTTTACGTTCAGTAAAGCCAGAATAATGGCTTCCAGTGATACATACTCGTCGCCCAGCTCTTTAGAGAAGCTGACCGCTTTCTGAAGTACCTCGTTAGCATCCCGGCTCAGGTAAGGTTCTCCTCCCGAAACCTTAGGAAGGGAAGCTATCTGCTTGTCGAGAACCATGGCTACTTGCTGGCTGTTTATTCCCAGTTTCTGGAAGATGAAGTTGGTTACATTTTCACCTACCTTCAACACTCCCGCCAGCAGGTGTTCCGGTTCGATGGCCTGTTGTCCCATGCTTTGTACAAGGTTGACAGCCTGTTGAACAGCTTCCTGCGATTTGATTGTAAAGTTGTTAAAGTTCATATAGTTTCTCCTTTCTTTTATCTTGTTTTAGGGTGTCGTCCGGAGTAGGGGAATTACCTTGTCCGTTGCACGACGCTAATAGATTCTCAAAATCTTTGCCAATGTCGGAAAAGAAGGTAAAACTGTCTAATTGTCAGTGTGTTAAGGCTTTATTCTGCAAAAATGTCCTAAAGAAAGGAAAGAGACTGCAAAAATGTCTTATGTAAGTCGGGATATAGTAGGAACCGGAGGAAATACAGAGTTGTGCAAATTGATTTTATTACCTTAAAGCTATTGGGGAATTGGATAAGATTGTCAGTATGGAATCGGATAATAAAAAAAGGCATAGTTGACTATGTCTTTGTGAGCCGAAAGCGGGACTCGAACCCGCGACTTACTCATTACGAATGAGTTACTCTACCAACTGAGTTATTTCGGCAATATCGGTAACTGTTTTGTTGCCCGATCGTGATGCAAATTTATTGTTTTCTTTTCACAAGCAAAAAGGAATAGAAGTTTTTTTTGAGAAAATTGCTTGTTCTGTTTTTTTATGGAATATATATGCAGAAAGCCGTTTGAAGAAAGGAAATAATTATTCTGATATGAATAATTTTAAAAAACATATATAAGAATATGCCAAGTAATTCGTATATTTGCACCCCGAATAGTGATGTGGCATAATCTGATGTATAGTTTGGTGAAACATATAAAAGGGCAAAGTGCATATCCTGGAAGGGACATTTTTACCGCACTTCTGCAGGCAAAAGGAAACGGGCAGTCAAGTTTCGACCTCTTTCCCTTTGGTTTTTCTCTTTTTTACCATCCTGTCAATGTCACTCTTTTTTTTTGTTCCTTATCGAACTTAATTTGTAATTTGTTTATACTAACTGACACCCGGAATTGCTTTCGGCATATCCGGGCGTCTTTTCATATATACGTATGGAACCACTAAAGCATGAATGTGGAGTAGTCATGATTCGACTGCTCAAACCGTTGGATTATTTTCAGAAGAAGTACGGGACTTGGATGTATGGTCTGAATAAGTTGTATCTGCTGATGGAAAAACAGCATAACCGTGGACAGGAAGCTGCCGGACTTGCTTGTGTGAAGTTGCAGGCAAATCCAGGTGAAGAGTATATGTTTCGTGAGCGTGCCTTGGGAGCGGGAGCTATTACTGAAATTTTTAGTGCCGTGCATTCCAATTTTAAAGGGCTTACTCCAGAGCAGATGAGTGACGCTGAATATGCTGAGAAGTGCTTGCCTTTTGCAGGAGAGTTGTATATGGGGCATTTGCGCTATTCTACTACCGGAAGGAGTGGTATTTCGTACGTACATCCTTTCTTGAGAAGAAATAACTGGCGTGCAAAGAATCTGTTGCTTTGCGGAAACTTTAACCTGACCAATGTGGATGAGATTTTCGAAGAGATTACTGCTGCTGGTCAGCATCCTCGTAAGTATGCCGATACTTATATCATGCTGGAACAGGTGGGACACCGACTGGACAGAGAGGTAGAGCGACTGTTTACTGAGTGTAAGGCCGAAGGACTGGAAGGGATGGATATTACTCATGCTATCGAAGACCGTATTGATTTGACGAATGTATTGAAAACATCGAGTCCTAAATGGGACGGAGGATACGTAATCTGCGGCTTGACAGGAAGTGGGGAAACATTTGCTGTACGCGATCCTTGGGGTATCCGTCCGGGATTCTGGTACATGGATGAGGAAATCATGGTATTGGCATCGGAACGTCCGGTGATACAGACAGCCTTGAATGTGCCGGCTGACAGTATTCACGAATTACAACCGGGACAGGCTATTCTGCTGAATAAGAAAGGAGAGATGCGTTTGGCTCAAATCAATGAACCTAAGCAGAAAAAGGCTTGTTCGTTCGAGCGGATTTACTTTAGCCGCGGAAGTGATATGGATATTTATCGCGAACGTAAGTTGTTGGGTGAGAAATTGGTAAATCCTATCTTGAAAGCTATCGACTACGATGTGGTTCACACTGTATTTTCGTTTATTCCTAATACTGCAGAAGTTGCTTTCTATGGAATGCTGGAGGGCTTTGATAACTATCTGAACGAATTGAAAGTGCAGCGTATAGAGGCATTGGGACATAAGCCCAGCCATAGCGAGTTGGAACAGATTCTTTCTCAACGCATCCGTAGTGAGAAGGTTGCTATTAAAGATATAAAGCTTCGTACGTTTATTTCAGAAGGTAATACAAGAAACGATCTTGCCGCTCATGTATATGATATTACTTACGGAAGCTTGATTCCTTATGAGGATAATCTGGTCATTATCGACGACAGTATTGTGCGAGGTACTACTTTGAAACAAAGTATCATCAGCATTCTCGATCGTCTACATCCGAAGAAGATTGTCATTGTCTCTTCTTCTCCTCAGGTTCGTTATCCGGACTATTATGGAATTGATATGGCAAGTATGGAGCAGTTTATTGCATTCCGTGCTGCTATCGCATTGCTGGAAGAACGAGGTATGCAGTCGGTTATTGAGGAAGTATACCGTAAGTCGAAAGGACAGCTTTCTTTACCGAAAGAACAGATGGTGAATTACGTGAAAGAGATTTATGCTCCTTTCACCGACGAGGAAATTTCGGCAAAGATGGTAGAACTGCTTACTCCGGCAGGTACTCAGGCAAAGGTGGAAATTGTTTACCAGACATTGGAAGGGCTGCATGAAGCTTGTCCACAGCACGAAGGCGACTGGTATTTCAGTGGCGACTATCCTACGCCAGGTGGAGTGAAACGGGTAAACCAGGCGTTCATCGACTATGTAGAGCAAGTCTATCAGTTCTGATGAATGTAGATATGTGAAGAATAATAAATTTAAACGATATATTAGTATTATAATAAGGTAATGAGAAATGTAACATTAATCCTCGACGACGGGAGCCGTTTCCATGGCAAGTCGTTCGGTTATGAGAAACCGGTAGCCGGTGAAGTTGTGTTTAATACAGCAATGACCGGTTATCCAGAGAGCTTGACCGACCCTTCGTATGCAGGTCAGTTGATGACTTTGACTTATCCGCTGGTTGGTAACTATGGTGTTCCACCGTTTACTTTTGAAGCTAACGGACTTCCGACTTTCATGGAGAGTGAAAAAATCCATGCCGAGGCAATTATTGTCAGTGATTATAGTGAAAAATACAGCCATTGGAATGCTGTGGAAAGCCTGGCTGACTGGTTGAAACGTGAGCAAGTACCTGGTATTACAGGTATTGATACTCGTGAACTGACTAAGGTTTTGCGCGAACATGGGGTAATGATGGGAAAAATCGTATTCGACGATGAACCGGACAATATTCCTGAGGCTGCATATGCCGGAGTAAACTACGTAGACAAGGTTTCTTGCAAGGAAGTGATTCGTTACAACGAAGGCGAAGGCAAGAAGAAAGTCGTGCTGGTAGACTGCGGTGTAAAATCAAACATTATCCGTTGCCTTTTGAAACGTGATGTGGAAATCATCCGTGTACCTTGGAACTACGACTTCAACTCTTTGCAGTTCGATGGCTTGTTTATCTCAAACGGTCCGGGCGACCCTGATACTTGTGATGCTGCTGTACAGAATATCCGTAAGGCAATGCAGAACGAAAAACTTCCTATCTTCGGTATCTGTATGGGTAACCAGTTGCTGTCGAAGGCAGGTGGTGCTAAGATTTACAAATTGAAATATGGTCATCGTAGTCACAATCAGCCGGTACGTATGGTGGGTACAGAACGCTGCTTCATTACTTCACAGAACCACGGTTATGCGGTAGACAACAATACATTGGGAGCAGATTGGGAACCTTTGTTCATTAACATGAACGACGGTTCAAACGAAGGTATCCGTCATAAGAAGAATCCTTGGTTCTCTGCACAGTTCCATCCGGAAGCTGCCAGTGGTCCTACTGATACCGAATTCTTGTTCGATGAGTTTGTAAAATTGTTATAAGTTTGTTGGTTTGTTAGTTTGATAGTTTGTTGATGCAAACTGAAAAACTCAAAAACTGAAAAACTTGAAAACTCACACTCAAACTTAAACTCGCAAACTCAAAAACTCAAAAACTTAAAAACTCAAATTCATGAAAGAAAATATAAAGAAAGTATTATTGTTAGGTTCTGGAGCGTTGAAAATCGGTGAAGCTGGTGAGTTCGACTACTCTGGTTCTCAGGCATTGAAGGCGTTGAAGGAAGAAGGTATTGAAACCATCCTTATCAACCCGAATATTGCTACCGTACAGACATCGGAAGGTGTGGCAGATAAGATTTACTTCTTGCCTGTAACTCCGTATTTCGTAGAGAAAGTCATCGCGAAAGAACGTCCGGATGGAGTATTGCTGTCGTTTGGTGGACAGACTGCGTTGAACTGTGGTGTGGCTCTGTATAAGGCAGGTGTATTCGAAAAATACAATGCACAGGTATTGGGTACTCCGGTACAGGCTATCATGGATACAGAAGACCGTGAACTTTTCGTACAGAAGTTGGATGAAATCAACGTGAAGACTATCAAGAGTGAAGCGGTAGAAAATATCGAAGACGCTCGTCGTGCTGCAAAAGAACTGGGATATCCGGTTATTATCCGTGCTGCTTATGCACTGGGTGGTCTGGGTTCTGGTTTCTGCGACAACGAAGAAGAACTGAATGTACTGGCTGAAAAAGCTTTCTCTTTCTCTCCACAGGTATTGGTAGAAAAGAGTCTGAAAGGCTGGAAGGAAGTTGAATACGAAGTGGTGCGTGACCGTTTCGACAACTGTATCACTGTATGTAATATGGAAAACTTTGACCCACTGGGTATTCATACCGGTGAGTCTATCGTAATCGCTCCTTCTCAGACATTGACCAACAGCGAATACCATAAACTGCGTGAACTGGCTATCCGCATTATCCGTCATATCGGTATTGTGGGTGAATGTAACGTGCAGTATGCGTTCGATCCGGAATCGGAAGATTACCGTGTAATTGAAGTAAATGCCCGTTTGAGCCGTTCTTCTGCATTGGCATCAAAAGCTACCGGATATCCTTTGGCATTCGTTGCTGCTAAGTTGGGATTGGGATACGGTCTGTTCGATTTGAAGAACTCGGTAACCAAGACTACTTCTGCTTTCTTCGAACCTGCATTGGACTATGTAGTATGTAAGATTCCTCGTTGGGACTTGGGTAAATTCCACGGCGTAGACCGCGAACTGGGTTCTTCAATGAAATCGGTAGGTGAAGTAATGGCTATCGGTCGTACATTCGAAGAAGCAATCCAAAAAGGTCTGCGTATGATTGGTCAGGGTATGCACGGCTTTGTTGAAAACAAAGAATTGCAGATTGCCGATGTAGATAAAGCATTGCGCGAACCGACCGACAAACGTATCTTCGTTATCTCTAAAGCGATGCGTGCCGGCTATACTGTAGACCAGATTCATGAACTGACTAAGATCGATAAATGGTTCCTCGATAAATTGATGAATATTATGCAGACTTCAAAAGAACTGCATGAATGGGGAGGAAACCATACACAGGTAGCACAACTTCCGAAAGATTTGCTGTACAAGGCAAAACGTCAGGGATTCTCAGACTTCCAGGTTGCACGTGCTATTGGTTATCAGGGCGATATGGAAGATGGAATATTGGAAGTACGTAACTACCGTAAGAGCCAGGGCATTGTACCGGTAGTAAAACAAATCGATACTTTGGCTGCCGAATATCCAGCTCAGACCAACTATCTGTATCTGACTTATAGTGGTGTAGCAAACGATGTTCACTATTTGGGCGACCATAAGAGTATCGTAGTATTGGGCTCTGGTGCATACCGTATCGGTTCGTCTGTAGAATTCGACTGGTGTGGCGTACAGGCTCTGAATACTATCCGCAAGGAAGGCTACCGTTCGGTAATGATTAACTACAACCCGGAAACCGTATCAACCGACTATGATATGTGTGACCGTCTGTATTTCGATGAATTGACATTCGAACGTGTAATGGATATCCTCGATTTGGAAAATCCGCACGGTGTAATCGTATCTACTGGTGGTCAGATTCCTAACAACCTTGCTCTTCGTCTTGATGGTCAGAAAATAAATATCTTGGGTACTTCTGCCAAGAGTATCGATAATGCGGAAGACCGTGACAAGTTCTCGGCTATGCTCGACCGTATCGGTGTTGACCAGCCAGAATGGAGCGCATTGACTTCGATGGAAGATATCAACGCATTTATCGAAAAAGTAGGATTCCCGGTATTGGTTCGTCCGTCTTACGTACTTTCTGGGGCTGCCATGAACGTATGTTCTAACCAGGAAGAACTGGAACGCTTCCTGCAGTTGGCTGCTAACGTATCGAAGAAACATCCGGTAGTAGTAAGCCAGTTCATTGAACATGCTAAGGAAGTAGAAATGGATGCTGTAGCACAGAACGGTGAAATCGTTGCCTATGCTATCTCAGAACACATTGAGTTTGCCGGTGTACACTCTGGAGATGCTACAATCCAGTTCCCACCGCAGAAACTGTATGTAGAAACTGTACGTCGTATCAAGCGCATCAGCCGTCAGATTGCAAAAGAACTGAACATCTCTGGTCCGTTCAATATCCAGTTCCTTGCCCGTGAAAACGATATCAAGGTAATTGAATGTAACTTGCGTGCCAGCCGTTCGTTCCCATTCGTAAGCAAGGTATTGAAGATTAACTTCATCGAATTGGCTACGAAGGTAATGTTGGGCCTGCCGGTAGAAAAACCAAGCAAGAACCTCTTCGAATTGGATTACGTAGGTATCAAGGCCAGTCAGTTCTCATTCAACCGTCTGCAGAAGGCCGACCCTGTATTAGGCGTAGACATGGCTTCTACCGGTGAAGTAGGATGTATCGGTGAAGATACTTCTTGCGCAGTACTGAAGTCTATGTTGTCTGTGGGTTACCGTATTCCGGAAAAGAACATTCTGATGTCTACAGGTACTCCGAAGCAGAAAGTAGAAATGCTGAAAGCGGCTCATGAATTGAAGGCAAAGGGTTACAACATCTTTGCTACCGGTGGTACTTCTAAATTCCTTGCAGAAAACGGTGTAGAAAATACCCGTGTATACTGGCCAAGCGAAGAAGGACATCCGCAGGCATTGGAAATGTTGCATAACAAGGAAATTGATATGGTTGTCAATATCCCGCGCGACTTGTCGGCAGGTGAATTGGACAACGGTTACAAGATCCGCCGTGCAGCAGTCGACTTGAACATTCCTTTGGTTACAAATGCACGTCTGGCAAGCGCCTTTATTCATGCATTCTGTACCATGACAATCGATGACATTGCTATCAAGAGCTGGGAAGAATATAAATAATCCTTCCTTTTGATAAGGCATTGAATATATAGCGCCCGCAGACTTCTTCGTGAGGTTTGCGGGCGCTTTTTGTTTAACTAATGGGGAGGAACAAGACGATACTTTATAATAGGACTTATTAAAATCCTGTAATCCGCATTGTATCTGTAATTCTTGAATCATCTCATATTATTGCGTTTTTGGGGTACATTCCACTGTATAGAATCTGTCTTGGAAAGAAGAAAAGACATATCATCATTCTATAATATTTTTTATCAGACTATTTAAAAATCAATATATTTTTTTTAATTTAGAGCATTGATAATGAAAACCTGAAAGAGTATGAATTACCTTAGTCTGATTATTATGTTACTGGTAGCAGCGATTCTTGTAATTGCTGGAACAGCCATAGTGAAACAGCCCCAATTACTGTCCAATTATCATTCGTTTACGGAAGAAGAAAAGGCCAGTCCTGCTTTTCACCGTTATCTGAAAAGTGTCCGAAATATAATGATTGCCATAGCCATTGCCTTAGTTGGAGGAGAGTGGCTTTCTAAATGGTTTGATTCAAATTTCTATAGTATCCTGTCGATATTGGGTGTATGTATATTGCTTTTGTATTTGCTTTATGTACAAGGCAAGATATCCAGTCGTATGAAACGGAAAAGCCGTATCTATGGTATTTTCGTCTTTGTATTAATTGCGGGGCTTATTATTCTTCCTCTGTGTCGTGGAACATCTGTCAGCTATACGAATGAAACCCTACGTATTTCGGGTATGTATGGAACCGAGATACCAAGCAGCGAAATACGTCGTGTATCGTTAGAACAGACATTACCGGAGATAACCTGGCGTACCAATGGCTTGTCGGTGGGAGATGTAAAGAAGGGATATTTTCGTACTGGCGATGATAGGAAAGTAAAACTCTTTCTTGCATCAGATAAAGCTCCTTTTCTGCATGTACAGACTATATGGAATGAAGATATTTATATCAATTCATCCCGCCCTGAAGAAATAAGGAAACTCTATCTGCAGATGGAAGGAAAATATTCGATTCGTTAGGTAAAGATTAGGGAGTAAAAGATAACCCCTTCCTTTCTTTTTTATATGAAAAGAAAAAGCCAATCGTTTTGTCGTAACATAAAACGATTGGCTTTCTTTATTTTCGGTCTCTTTGTTCTTTTAGAAAAGTATCTGTATCAACAGTAGTCCCACAGCTATGGCTACACCAGTAGAGATTAGTCCCGGCATCATGAACGAGTGGTTCAGAATATACTTTCCGATGCGGGTTGTACCAGTACTGTCGAAGTTGATGGCTGCTACTACCGTAGGATAATTAGGGATAAAGAAGTAGCCGTTTACTGCAGGAAACAATGCAATCAGCAGCAAAGGAGAAATTCCCAGTGCAATGCCCAAAGGTACTACGGCACGTACGGTTGCAGCCTGACTGTAAAGCAAGATAGACATTACAAACAAGGCTACTCCAAAGAGCCAGGGCATGGAATGAATCACCTGATCGATGGTAGATGTCAGTTGTTCGATGTTACCGGAAATAAACGTATCTCCCATCCATGCAATACCAAAGATTGCAATGACGGCCTGCATGCCGGCAGGGAATATATTGCCTTGTACAGCCTTGATACCATCAATACGGCATACTAACAGGATGATAGCCGCCGTACATAGCATGATGATTTCAATCAGAGCCGGCATATCAAGCATAGTCATCTTTCCATCGTTCATAAAAGCCGGACGAAGTGATTCTACAGATCCAAACAGTACAATCAGGAAAGTAGCCAGCAAGAAGATAAATACAGAAAGGCGTGCTTTCTTCATATTCTGTATTTCACTAGTCTGTATAGAACTGTTTTTAATGAGTCCTTCTTTCAGTCGTCTTAAATATTCCGGGTCATCAGACAGTTCTTTTCCTGTTCGGAGTGAACAGAATGCTCCTACCAGCACTCCGATGAATGTGGCAGGAATACTGATTTTCAGAATATCAAATAAGGTAAGATCAAACCCGGATAGGAGTCCCAATAGGGCTACTGTTGCAGCCGATATAGGACTGGCTGTAATAGCTTGCTGGGAAGCAATAACAGCGATACCCAATGGCCGTTCCGGGCGGATTTTGGTTTCTCTTGCCACTTCGGCAATAACTGGCAGTACAGAATAGGCAATATGTCCTGTACCGGCAATAAATGTAAACAGGTAAGTAACGATAGGACTTAGAATCGTTACGTGTTCGGGATGGCGGCGCAGAATACGTTCGGCTATTTTCACCATGTACTCCAAACCTCCGGCAGCTTGCATGCACGATGCAGCAGTAACTACAGCCGCAATCATTAGCATTACATCAATGGGAGGGGTGGTAGGTTGAATGCCAAATACAAAAGTCAGTACTGCTACTCCTAGTCCGCCTGTGACTCCTAGTCCGACACCACCTAAACGAGCTCCCAATACGATTGCTCCTAATACAATGATTAATTGTAATAATAACATACAGTTGTCTTTTTCTTGAACTTGTTTTTGTGAGGTTGCAAAGTTACTTATTTTGCCTGAATTGCTAAAGTGATTGTAGTTGAATTGAGGGACAAAAAGAAAGCGACCTTTTTCAAGACCGCTTTAGATGTTTTCACAATGAAGTGTCACATTTGTTCTTTTTATCTTTCGCTGTTTTTTATACTGAAAGGTTATGAATTTGAAAGCAAGTCACAACAAAAACAAACCTCTCATTTTACGGACTGAATAATGACCAACAACTTTCAGAAATATCACTTATTATTTAAAATGAAATGCTATTAATCAAATATTTTCCATTCTGATATTTTATCTTAATATTTATTTTATGTATCGTGGCTCCTGCTTGATAAGTAATTTGATAATTATCATCACTTATTTGAGTGAATTTAAGACTTTTATACCACATGCAATCGAAATCAAAGTTATTAATTAAAAGATCATATCCATAAAAACCATCTTCTTGATGTTCTGATTCTGCTTGCTTGAATTGCTGCAATGCCGCCGGTGATAAATTAGACAAGCGCAAAGATGACAATTGTGTATTTATGTCTTTAGATATAGCACAATAGGTTGACAGATAGATTTTATAAAAGCTTTCTATGAACGATTGTCCTGATGTTTCATTTGTTTTGGCTTCATTCATACACTCACAACCAGACAACATTTCGTCTCCCCATTGACTTCCGTTTTCAATGGGAGTAATATATACAATCTTGCACTTACCATCAATACTTTGTGCCTTTAATGGAATTTCAGTTAAAGTGGTACTATCCTTTTCATTCCAAAGATAACTCACCATATACCAGTCGTCTGCAACTCTTTTCACAGCTAAGGTTTTAATTGCATCCTCATTTACATCTTGAGAGCGTATTATAGGATTAACTCCAGTTGCATTACTCATTCTTTTTGTTTTGGCTGTCAATTCTTTAGTTAAAAACTTTTTACATAAAGAATCGTTGTTTGAATCAACATTTAAGAAATTCATCATATAACTTCTATAGAATGTTTTAACTTCATCTAAGCATGCACTTGAACAAAGTGTATCAAAACATAGCCAAAGAATTGAAATAAATAGAAATCGTCTAATCATTTTTTTTCATATTTAAATTATCGTTTCCTAATTGATAGGAAGGATTCTTCTTGCATGTATTTCCGTCGGACATATTACTTTGTGTAAAAGCTGTTCCTTATCATACAAAGTTATCAAATTGAAAGCAGTTTTCTTATTCCTTTATTATATTATGTGGTAAATCTTCTTCATTTTTTGACTAAGTACATACATAAATCTGTAATAACTTTTAGGACAGATACTTTTCATATGAGATTGACCAAGAAAGAACGGACAATATATCTTTATTACACTTCTTTCATCAAGATAAGCCGGGGCAATCCACCATATTTCAAGACTTGTTTTACACAGCGGTATCCGGCTTTTTCCATATTGATACGTGAGAAGCAATTGTCCGGATGTACGGTACATAAAAGATAGCGGTAACCTGCGGCCCGTAATTCTTCTTCTGCTTTTGCTGTAAGTTTACGTTGCAGACCATAGCCTCGGAAAGAAGGGTGGACTACTACAGTATCCATATGCGCAACCAGATTTAATTCGTGTTCAGGAAGAGAAATATCTCGTCCCAGGTTATCCGGATTGTCTTTTCCCGGATATACGATAAGAAACAATCCGGCAATTTTTTCCGAAGCAGTGTCTGTAGCTATCCATGCGACTCCTTTTTCTTGTTCAATAAGTTGTCGGATGTAGTTCTCTCCTTCTTCTGGAGCAAACCATTCCTGCTGTTCCATTCCGTTCCATACTTCCCGAATGAGTGAAGTCAGTAGGGAAGCCTCTTCCGCTTTCGCTTTGGTCAGTTGAAATTCCATGTTTAGATAAAATGTATTGACTTTTACAGCAAATATAAAAGATCCGGATGAAAAGATAAAACTTACATAAAAAATTTATGAATATACATATAATGAGCTAATATCAAAGTAGATACCTCTCTGAAATGATTTGAAATGTCTTCTTATGGTTTTGACAAAATAACATTATATATAACTTTTTACACAAGAATTTATCTGTATTTTTAGGTTATTTCTCTTAATGTACTTATATTTGCCTTACAAAATGATAAAAACGCAGGTGTCTGCATAAAATGTTTATTTAAACGAAAAGAATAACATGATGAAAGAATTTGGAAAGACTCGTATAGAGAGCGATTTAATCGGTTCTCGTGAAATAGCAGATGAATTATTGTACGGTGTACAGACATTGAGAGGACTGGAAAACTTCTCTATCAGTAAATTTCATCTGAATGAATATCCTTTATTTATAAATGGACTTGCTATCACAAAAATGGCAGCTGCCCGTGCCAATCATGAATTAGGTTTGCTTACAGACCAGCAGTTTGAAGCGATTACTCAGGCTTGTCAGGAAATATTGGATGGAAAGTTCCACGATCAGTTCCCTGTGGATATGATTCAGGGAGGGGCTGGAACAAGTACCAATATGAATGCAAACGAAGTGATTGCCAATCGTGCACTCGAAATTATGGGTTATGCACATGGAGAATATACCTATTGTTCGCCTAACGACCATGTAAACCGTTCGCAGTCTACCAATGATGCATATCCTACTGCCATTCATCTGGGAATGTATGCCACTCATTTGCGTCTGATCCCTTGTCTGGAAAACCTGATAGAGGCTTTCCGCAAGAAAGGACAAGAATTTGCACACATTATCAAGATGGGACGTACTCAATTGGAAGATGCGGTTCCTATGACATTGGGACAGACTTTTAATGGCTTTGCCAGTATCCTGACTGATGAAATCAAGCATCTGAATGAAGCTGCTGCCGATTTTCTGACAGTCAATATGGGAGGTACAGCCATTGGTACCGGTATTTGTGCAGAACCGGGTTATGCAGAAAAGTGTATTGCTGCTTTGCGCGATATTACAGGCTGGGATATCCGTTTGTCTGATGATTTGGTGGGAGCAACTTCCGATACTTCCTGTCTGGTTGGTTATGCTTCGGCAATGAAGCGTCTGGCTGTAAAAGTCAACAAGATCTGTAATGATCTTCGTCTGTTGGCAAGTGGTCCGCGTTGTGGTTTGGGTGAATTGAACTTGCCGGCTATGCAACCGGGTTCTTCCATCATGCCGGGTAAGGTCAATCCGGTTATTCCCGAAGTGATGAATCAGATTTGCTATAAAGTAATAGGAAATGAGTTGTGTGTAACAATGGCGGGAGAAGCCGCTCAGATGGAACTGAATGCAATGGAACCGGTGATGGCACAGTGTTGCTTCGAGTCGGTAGATTTGCTGATGAACGGATTCGATACACTACGTACCTTGTGTGTAGAGGGAATTACTGCTAACGAGCAATATTGTATTGAAGAGGTACACCACAGCATTGGTGTGGTAACTGCTCTTAATCCGATTATTGGATATAAGAATTCTACAAAAATTGCCAAGGAAGCCTTGGAAACCGGAAAGAGTGTGTATCAGTTGATTTTGGATCATGGTATTCTTTCGAAGGAGGATATTGATACAATCTTAAGTCCTGAAAATATGATTCATCCGGTAAAACTGGATATTAAACCGAAGAAATAAGATTCATCTTCTTGTCACGATACTGGTGATAAGTGATAAAAATATTGCCCGTCCACTGTCTGTTCAGTGGTCGGGCATTTTTTTATGTTTCAGACTTCCACTCTTTTTTATATTCGCAATCGGAAAGTATATCTTTCTTCAGAGTCTTCCTTTCTGATACAATCTGCTGCGATATTTATTCTTTTCTGTATTCGACGACGTTGATTGTACAGCCAGCGTCGCCGATTTGACAGACGATGCCGTGGGCTGTACAACCAACGACGTGGGCTGCAGATTGTGATTGATGGTATGAAGTTACGATAGCCTTGTTTTAAAAGTTGAATATTTATAACTCCTTTTTGTGAAGAATGGTTGTAAATGTTATAAGTATACGCTAATAAGTTATTTTCTATTAAAATGTATTTAAAATATTGCCTTTAGTAGACAAACGAGAATAGTATACCATATTTTTGCGACTAATTGAAAGTAAAAGGTAAAAAGAAAAGAGATGGTTTATGACATTGAAATGATGAGAACGTTTTACGCATCCTATGCAATGCGCGTAGATGCAGTACAACGTAAATTGGGCAAAGCAATGACTTTGGCTGAGAAAATTTTATATGCACATTTATACGATGAAAAGACGCTTTGTGCGTTTCGCCGTGGAGAGGATTATGTCAATTTTCGTCCGGACCGTGTAGCCATGCAGGATGCAACCGCACAGATGGCACTGCTTCAGTTTATGAATTCCGGACAGCAGCGAGTGGCTGTACCTTCTACTGTACACTGCGATCATTTGATTCAGGCGTACAAGGGCGCATCGGCAGATTTGCCTGTGGCGCAGGAAACCAATAAGGAAGTGTATGGCTTCCTGAAGAGTGTAGCTTCTAAATACAATATAGGATTCTGGAAGCCGGGTGCCGGTATTATTCATCAGGTAGTATTGGAGAACTATGCATTTCCGGGAGGAATGATGGTGGGTACAGATTCGCATACCCCCAATGCCGGAGGATTGGGCATGATAGCCATCGGAGTAGGCGGAGCCGATGCGGTGGATGTCATGACAGGAATGGAATGGGAGTTGAAAATGCCCAAGCTTATTGGAGTACATCTGAAAGGTAGTCTGAACGGATGGGCTTCTCCGAAAGATGTTATTCTGAAACTGGCCGGACTGCTTACGGTGAAAGGAGCTACAAATGCCATTATAGAATATTTCGGAGAAGGTACGGCTTCACTGTCTGCTACCGGTAAGGCCACTATTTGCAATATGGGAGCAGAAGTGGGAGCTACTACCTCTATCTTTCCTTATGATGCAGAGATGGAGAAATATCTGTGTGCTACCGGACGTGAGGAAGTGGCAAAAATGGCTTCGGAAAATGCTTCGTGTTTGAGAGCGGACAAGGAAGTGGAAGCTGCTCCGCATCTTTATTATGACCGGGTAATAGAAATCGACTTGTCGGCTTTGGAACCTTATATCAACGGACCGTTTACCCCCGATGCGGCTTGCCCGATTTCGGAATTTGCGGAGAAGGTAAAACAGAATGGCTATCCGCAGAAAATGGAAGTGGGACTGATTGGTTCCTGCACCAATTCTTCGTACCAGGATTTGAGTCGTGCAGCCTCCTTGGCACGTCAGGTCAAGGCGAAAGGTTTGAAGATGGCTGCCGGGCTGATTATCAACCCGGGTTCGGAACAAGTCTATTGTACTGCTCAGCGCGATGGCATGATAGCCGATTTCGAAGCGGTAGGTGGAGTGATTATGACCAATGCCTGTGGTCCGTGTATCGGCCAGTGGAAGCGAGTGACTGATGATCCTATGCGGGCTAACTCTATTGTTACTTCCTTTAACCGTAACTTTGCCAAACGTGCCGACGGCAATCCTAATACCCATGCTTTTGTAGCTTCTCCGGAAGTGGCAATGGCATTGGCCATTGCAGGTGATTTATGCTTTAATCCGCTGACTGATACCTTGACCAATGAACAGGGTGAACAGGTACGGCTGGATGCTCCGGTAGGAGATACCTTGCCGGAAAAAGGATTTACTGTAGACGATAACGGGTATGTAGCTCCTGCTGCCGACGGTAAAGATATCGAAGTGTCCATTGCTCCCGATTCTGCCCGTTTACAGCGTCTGGCTCCTTTTGCTCCCTGGGATGGTAAAGATTTGGAGCAGATGCCTTTGCTTATAAAGACGCAGGGTAAGTGTACTACAGACCATATCTCGATGGCTGGTCCGTGGTTGCGCTTCCGTGGACATCTGGAGAATATTTCCGACAATATGCTGATGGGGGCTGTCAATGCTTTCAATGG
>UQPQ01000050.1 GCA_900542985.1 uncultured Bacteroides sp. | reverse complement strand
AGCAACTGACTCTTAATCAGTGGGTCCAGGGTTCGAATCCCTGAGGGTGTACAATTAAAAAGGCCTTTAAGAAATTCTTAAAGGTCTTTTTTTTATCCACTATCATTCTTTCTGTATTTTCAGAACAACAGCTCAGCCGACACTACTGCCGTTCAAGAAACTTTCATTCTTCTTTCCAGCAAATCTCTTAATTCATACTCCAGCTTCTTCACAACTTCTTCTATAGAAACTTCACATCCGGTTTCCCGGGCAATAGAAGTAACTCCTTTGTCCACAAATCCACAAGGGTGTATATAGCTGAAGTATCGTAAATCTGTATTTACGTTTAGTGCCAGTCCGTGCATCGTCACATAATGACTGCTGCGCACTCCTATGGCACAAATCTTACGTTCTCTTGAAGTTCCCACCTCAATCCATACTCCCGTAGCTCCGGCAACCCGTTGCCCTTGTATCCCATAGGCTGCACATACTCTGATTACAGCTTCTTCCAGCAAGTTAATATAATCCTTCAAGCCCAGATGAAAATCCTCCAAATTTAAAATAGGATAACAAACCACTTGTCCCGGTCCGTGATACGTGATGTCCCCTCCTCTGTCTGTCTGAAACAGCTCCGCATGAACTGCCTGCAACTGCTCTTTATTAAGCAGCATATTGGCCGGCTTTCCATGACGGCCTAAAGTATATACATGCGGATGCTCGCAAAAAATCAGACGATTATAATACGGCAGATGCTGCTGTTTTGCCGCAACCAATTCTTCGAACAGCTCTGCCTGCCGATGCCATGCATCTGCATAAGCAATCCGTCCCCAATATTCTGTTTTCATAATATCCATTCCATTTAAAGTAGCATATTGACAAAAATAAAAAGAAATATTAACTCATGCACACGAAAGAAGTCGTTTTTTAAGTGGTCAATTCGAGAAGAAATACTATATTTGTCAAAATAGAGACTGAAAACATAGAATAACCTCAAAAGAATAAAGGCAATGAGAAAAACTTACCTTTTACTATCTACTTTCTTTTGTTTCCTTGCATCCGGCATTTTGATGCAAAGCTGTATCGAACAGAAACAAAAGCCACAGGCTGAAATAACCAGTTCCGTAATTGATACAACTGTTTACCTGAAGTCCGATGTAAAGTCATCCCCTTCCTGTAAAATTCACATAGAATATATGTATCTTACTCCGGCTTCAGCCGAAGATTCACTGTCTATGCTTATCAACAGCGAAATACAAAAGAATTTATTCGAAGGAAAATACATCGGAGTAGCGCCCGAATCTGTTTCTACCCAAATGGCCGACAACTACATACGTTCGTATAGAACAGATGTGCTGAAACTTTACGAGGCTGATGTATATAACGGCATGGACGAACAGGATATTCCGGGATGGTACAACTATGAATACGACATCCAGGCCAATCTGGAAAATGGAAGAGACAGCATCTGGAACTATACAGTCACTACATTTGAGTCGACAGGAGGGGCACATCCCAATACTTATTCCAAATGGTTGAACATTGACGCCGTTTCCGGGAAAGTTCTGACTGCAGAAGATGCTTTCAAAAAAGAAGCAGAAAAGAAAATATGTGACCTTATTCTACAGGCTCTGATAGAAGAAGTCAATACACGAATGAAAACTGATACCATTCGCACAATAGACGATCTGCGTTCGATAGGAATTCTGCTGGAATCCGATCCTTATATTCCGGAAAACTTCCTTTTGGGCAAAGACGGAGTCAGTTTCTTATACAACCGATATGAAATTGCTCCTTATGCCAGCGGAGATTTCAAACTGACCATTCCTTACAACGAAATAGAAACTTATTTGAACAAATAATACAATATGGACATCATCCTCAAGTATTTTCCCAACCTTACAGAAACACAGAAACAGCAGTTCGCTGCATTATATGACCTATATACAGACTGGAACAGTAAAATCAACGTGATTTCACGCAAAGATATTACCAACCTGTACGAACATCATATCCTGCATTCTTTGGGAATAGCTAAAATTATCCAATTCAAACCGGGAACAACCATCATGGACTTAGGTACAGGAGGAGGTTTTCCGGGAATACCATTGGCAATTCTTTTCCCCGACACTCACTTTCATTTAGTAGACAGTATAGGAAAGAAGGTGAAAGTCGCTACAGAAATAGCCCACGCTATCGGACTAACCAATGTAACGACACGACACTGCCGGGCTGAAGAAGAAAAGGAACTGTTCGATTTTGTGGTCAGCCGCGCCGTAATGCCGCTTACCGACCTATTGAAAATAGTCAGAAAAAACATCAAAAAAGAGCAGCAGAATGCTCTTCCCAATGGACTGATCTGCCTGAAAGGAGGAGAATTGGAAAAGGAAATTCTTCCGGTGAAACATCAGACTGTAATTTCTGACTTGAAAGACTTTTTCAGTGAAGAGTTTTTCGAAACTAAAAAAGTAGTATATGTGACTATCAACCGATAAGAACTGATTGCATCTATGAAAATTAAACGATTTGAATTCAATATGTTTCCGGTAAACTGCTATGTATTATCGGACGACACCAAGGAAGCGGTAATCATTGATGCCGGATGCTTTTACCCTGACGAACAGCAGGAATTGAAAAGATACATCACAGACAACAATCTGAAAGTAACTCACTTGCTGAACACTCACCTGCATTTGGACCATGTGTTTGGCAATCCGTTTGTCAAACGTGAATTCGGATTACAGGCCGAAGCACATAAAGCTGATGAATTCCTGCTCAATCAAGTAGCCGACCAATGCCGCATGTTTGGTTTCGAAATCAACGAACCTGCCATACCTTTAGGCCGATACATCGAAGATAAAGAGCTTATTCGTTTTGGCAATACGACTTTAGAAGCGATTCACGTGCCCGGACATTCTCCCGGCGGCCTCGTATTCTACGCAGCCTCTGCACAATGTATGTTCAGCGGGGATGTGCTTTTTAATGGAAGTATCGGACGTTCCGATCTGAGCGGAGGTGATTTTACAGCACTCCGGAACGGAATCATCAACCGTCTCTTTGTGCTTCCAGACGAAACGACGGTATACCCCGGACATGGTGACGCCACTACTATCGGACGGGAAAAAATATCCAATCCTTTCTTCCGGTAATCCTTATAAAAAAGGATTACCGCATTACCACCTTTATAAAACCTTAAAAACATGAAAACAGATGTCTTTGCCGACAGACACATCGGCATTACAGAAGAAAATCTTTCCACCATGCTGGAAAAAATTGGAGTGAATAGCCTTGAAGAATTAATCAGCAAAACAATTCCTGAGAATATTCTTCTGAAAGAACCGCTTGCACTTCCACCGGCCATGACAGAACATCAATTTGCGACTCACATTACTCAACTGGCCTCTCATAACAAGATTTACAAATCTTACATAGGATGCGGATGGTACGACACCTTTACTCCTCCTGTCATTCAAAGAAATGTATTTGAAAATCCGGTTTGGTATACTTCATATACCCCGTATCAGGCCGAGATTTCACAAGGACGACTGGAAGCCTTGATTAATTTCCAGACTATGATCAGCGACCTGACAGCTATGCCATTGGCTAACTGCTCGCTCTTGGACGAGGCCACTGCAGCAGCAGAAGCTGCTACCATGATGCATAATCTCCGCTCTCGTGCCCAACAGAAAAGTGGCGCCAATACCCTATTCGTAGACGAAGAAATATTTCCTCAGAACCTAGCTGTTATCCAGACACGTGCTATCCCTCAAGGTATTACTGTCCGCGTAGGAAGCTATAAGGAATTGGAGTTTACTCCGGATATCTTCGGATGCATTATCCAATACCCGAACAACAGTGGTAATATTGAGGACTATCGAGAATTTACAGCACGTGCGCACGAAGCAGGATGTAAAGTGGCTGTGGACGCAGATATTCTCAGCCTCACCTTGCTGGTACCTCCCGGAGAATGGGGAGCAGATATTGTATTTGGTAGTACACAAAGACTGGGTATTCCAATGTTCTATGGAGGACCTTCTGCAGCCTACTTCGCAACACGCGACGAATTCAAGAGAAGCATGCCCGGACGTATCATCGGTCTGTCTAAAGACAAATACGGACACTTATGCTACCGTATGGCACTACAAACGCGTGAACAGCATATCAAACGTGAAAAAGCGACCTCAAACATTTGCACAGCACAGGCCTTATTGGCTACAATGGCTGGCTTCTATGCAATATATCATGGGCCTGAGGGCTTAAAGGAGATTGCCACACGCATTCATCACATGACTACCTGGCTCGGCAATCAGCTTACTCATTTAGGATACACACAAAAGAACATTTCTTTCTTCGATACACTCCGTTTAGGGCTTCCTGCACATGTTTCTCCTCAGAAACTGCGCACTATTGCACTAAGCAAAGAAATCAATCTCCGCTATTTCGACAACGGAGAAGTCGGCATCAGTCTGAATGAGACTACCACTCCGGCAGACTGCCATCAGTTATTGTCTGTATTCGGAATTGCTGCCGAAGAGTCTGTACACGAAGTATACGATATACCACAGCAAGATTCTATTCCGCAGGAACTGTGCCGTACCAGCAGCTATCTTTCCCATGAAATATTCCAGAAATATCATACAGAGACAGAAATGATGCGCTACATCAAACGACTGGAAAGGAAAGATATTTCACTCGCCCATTCTATGATTTCACTGGGTTCTTGTACCATGAAACTGAATGCAGCAGCCGAAATGCTTCCATTGAGTAACGCATCATGGATGAATATCCACCCTCTTGTACCTGAAGATCAGGCAGTAGGATATACTGAATTAATAACCAATCTTTCCGAACAGCTGAAAATTGTCACCGGATTTGCAGGAGTAACTTTACAGCCCAACTCTGGAGCAGCCGGAGAATATACCGGACTCCGCATCATACGCAGCTATCTGGAAAGTATAGGTCAAGGACATCGCCATCTCATTCTTATACCGGCATCGGCCCATGGAACCAACCCTGCATCTGCTGTACAAGCCGGTTACGAGACTCTGACTTGTGCCTGCGACGAACATGGAAATGTTGATTTGGAAGATTTGCGCACAAAAGCGGAAGAACACAAAGACCAGTTGGCTGCTCTGATGATTACTTACCCGTCTACTCATGGTATTTTTGAGACAGACATCAAGGAAATCTGTGAGATTATCCATAAATGTGGAGCGCAAGTCTATATGGACGGGGCCAATATGAATGCTCAGGTAGGACTGACAAATCCCGGAACAATCGGTGCCGATGTCTGTCATCTGAACTTACACAAAACATTTGCTATACCTCATGGAGGTGGTGGTCCGGGTGTAGGTCCTGTATGCGTAGCCGAACATTTGATTCCATTCTTACCCGGACACGTACATTTTGGACATCCGCAGAATGAAGTTTCAGCAGCACCTTACGGTAGTGCCGGTATTTTCCCGATTACCTATGCATACATCTGTATGATGGGAGCTGAAGGATTAAAACGTGCAACTGAAACAGCCATTTTAAATGCCAATTATCTGGCAGCTTCCTTAAAAGATACTTATGGAGTTGTATATCAGGGAAAGAATGGCTTTGTCGGTCATGAGATGATACTGGAATGCCGCAAAATACATGAAGAAAGCGGAATTACCGAAAACGATATAGCAAAACGACTCATGGATTATGGTTATCATGCTCCTACACTTTCCTTCCCCGTTCATGGCACATTGATGATTGAACCGACAGAAAGTGAAAGCTTAAATGAGTTGAATAACTTTATTCACTCCATGCAACAGATTTGGAAAGAAATAGAAGAAGTCAGACAAGGAAATGCATCTCGCGAAGACAATGTGCTAATCAACGCTCCTCACCCGGAATACGAAGCAGTAGGCAGCCAGTGGACACACACATACAGCCGTGAAAAAGCAGTCTACCCTATAGAAAGTGTCCGAGAGAATAAATTCTGGATAAATGTAGCACGAATAGACAATACTTTGGGAGACAGAACCCTCTTGCCTACACGCTACGGAAAGTTTGAATCCTGAGATAAAGCTTAGATATAAAAAAGACAGACCATACACTGGAAAGAACTGAATCCAGTATAAGGTCTGTCTTTTTTACTATATAACAACCTATATATAAATTTTCATATCTTCAAACTTATCGTCCTTTCCAAAAACTTGGAGCAAACATAAGCAGAATACCAAATAATTCCAAACGGCCAATAAGCATCAGGAAAGACAAAATCCATTTTGCGGCATCAGGTAAAGCGCTCCATGAAAAGGCCGGACCAAATGCCCCTAGTCCCGGTCCTACATTTCCCAAACTGGAAATGACCGTTCCAAAAGATTCTGTCAACCCCAAGCCAAGGAACATCAATGCAACCCATCCTACAAAAGCGCAAATAAAAAATGTCAATACAAACGTCATTACTGTAGAAATAGTAGAAGGGGAAACTGTCTGAGAATTGATCTTTACAGATAACACAGCCCGAGGGTGAATCAACCGACTGAATTCATTCTTGATATTACGCAATACAATCAACAAACGCATGCTTTTTATACCTCCAGCTGTAGAACCGGTACATCCTCCTGCCACCATTGTATAAATAAACAACATCCAGGTAAATGGTGCCCAGGTATTATAGTCATCAGTAGCAAATCCACAAGATGTATGCACCGAAGCCACTTGGAACAACGCTTTACGAAAAGCATTCTCCACACCATAATTGTTATAGCTAATGAGAGAAAAGGTTATGATTAGAGTAACAACTCCTATTGAAATCAGGAAGCCTTTGAACTCATCGTCTTTGAGCAAGTGAGCAAATTTTCCTTTCAAACACATAAAATACAAGGAAAAATTCACACTGGAAAGAATCATAAAGATAGCTATTACATACTCTATAAAAGGTGAATTCCAATGAGCTACACTATCCTGCTTCGTAGAATATCCGCCAGTCGCAGTAGTAGAAAACGAATGACATACCGCATCAAAAAGATTCATTCCCCCACACATCAGCAAAATTGCCTCTACTACAGTCAGAATAACATATACTGTCCAAAGCCATTTTGCCATCATACTGATTTTAGGATGTATTTTATCATGAGTCACTCCTGTAGCCTCTGCCGAGAACAAGACCTGATTTCCTACTCCAAAAATAGGCAAAACTGCAATGGTGAAAAATACAATCCCTAATCCACCAATCCACTGAGTAAAGCTTCTCCAAAACAACATCCCATACGGAAGTGCTTCTATGTCATCCAAAATAGTAGCTCCCGTCGTAGTAAAACCTGACATTGTTTCAAAAAAAGCATCAGCTACAGAAGGAATTTCACCGCTAATATAAAAAGGCAACATTCCAAAACCAGAAAACAATAACCATGTAAACGCTACAATACAATATCCATCTCTACGGGTAACCGTATTTTCTGCATTTTTTCCTAAGAACAAAAACAAACTTCCTACTGCAGCTACAATCAGGGTTGAATATATAAAATAAATATAATCAGCTTCACGATAACACAGCGATACTCCGGCACACACAAGAAACATTATTCCTTCCAGGAACAATAAAATGCCTAAAATACGGAATATCATTTTCTTATTTATCAAACTATTGTTTTTGTTTCTCCCTACATAAAGATTTGAAGTAATCTTATTTTCCATATTAATCTATCATTATCGCGTACAAATCTAATGAAAAGAGAGCATTTTTAGTGAATTTTCATTCATAAATATTAATTTAAATTGAGAAATACTCTTGTACTCTCAAGAATATTTCCGTAATTTGCGCCAAATTTAAATCATCTATCTTTCTGATTATTATGAATAAACTTACACTTCACCTGATAAAAGGACTTACAGGTATTGACATAGAAGAACTGGAAAACAGCATTGATGTATTACAAACTAAAAACCAACAATTGTCTTTCCTCATCAAGGATGCCAATAAGGAGGTTTCATACAAACGTACACAGCTCTCCGATGCCCAAAAGCAACTGTCTAAATCAGAAGATAAAATTAAAGAACAATTGATAGCTATTGCTGCCCAACAACAGGAAATTGCTATCTTACAAAAAGACTCAAGTGGTCTGCTGAAAACGGTAGCGTCTTTACAGACTAAATTGGAGCAGCAACTTCATATCAGCGGTCTGCAGGAGAAAGAAATCACTGATCAGAAAGGAATAATCGACCGGTTGTCCGAACAAATTCTGTCTGTACGCCAACAGGCACAAAAGGCAGAAGAAGAGAATCAGTTGCTTGCTGTACAGTTGGAACAGCTAAGGGAAAAATATGCCTTGCTGGAAACCACCAAAGAGGAACAAGCCAAGCAAATCACTACTCTTACCCATACAGCTTCAGAACACAGTCAGCTTAAACAAGTATTACAGGCTACAGAACAAGAAAGGGAAGGCCATAAGGCTACTATTCATGCCCAACAACAGGAAAACCAAAGTTTACAGAACGAACTGGAAGCATTGCGCACGCAGTTGACTCAAGTAGAAAGCAATAAACAAGAGGCATTGAAAGAGATACAGGAGTGGCAACGCAAGTATACAAACACTCAACAGAGTCTGGCTCAATCAGAGCAAGAAAACACGACATTGGAAAAAGCTCTTGATGAGTTGAGAAAAGAACTCCAGCTGCTCAAGGAAGAAAAAGAAAAAACAACTCAAACATTATCGGAGAACTTGAGTAAGGAAGAAATGAGCCGTAACAAGGAAGTGACACAGCTCAAAGAGAACATTCTTGCACAACAACAGCAAAACCAGAACCTGCAACAGGAAAACGAACTGCTTCAAGCACAACTTTCTCAAGCAAAAGACAGAGAGCAGAAAACACAGAAAGAAGTACAAGAGTGGCAGAACAAATATACGGATTCGCAGGAAAGCCTGGCTCAATCGGAGCAGGAAAAAACTGTACTGGAAAAGAACGTAGCGTCTTTAAAAGAAGAATTCCAACAACTTAAACAAGAAAAAGAAGAGAAAGTTAAAGCATTGTCGGAGAGTCTTGAAAAAGAGGAGACAAACCGCAACAAAGAGATTGCACAGCTCGAAGAAAACCTTACTGCACAGCAACAGGAAAACCAAAAATTGCAGCAGGAAGTAGAATTGCTGCATACACAACTTTCTCAGGTAGAAAAGGAACATAATCGAACTACAGAAGAAGTACAACAGTGGCAAAAACAATATACAGACATCTTGCAGACTCTCAACCAAAGCGTTGAAGATAAAGCTGTATTGGAAAAGAATATAGCCAATCTGAAAGAAGAGCTCCAGCAGTCCAAACAAGAGCAGATAAATACGGAAAGTAACTTAAACCAGGCTATACAAGATAAAACAGCACTGGAAAAAGACTGTGCCGAACTTCAAGAGGAACTTCAGCAACTTAAACAGGAAAAAGAGGAAGCTGTAAAAGCCTTGCAGGAAAACCTGAACAAGGAAAATGAAAGCCCAAAGAAGGAGGATACACAAACAGAAGGAAACGACATAGAAAATACAGCCGAACAGAATCAGCCAGAAGATACAACCTCTGCAGGTACAGAAAACGAGATAGAGGAAGCACCTATTGATGAACAGACTGAAGGACAGAATGAATTAACGGATAATAGCAAAAAAATTGAATGTAAAGAAGAGGCTGTTCAACCGGAAATAAATGCACCCGAAGAAAACCGTGATTTACTGCAGGCCTATCAAGATATGAAAGCAAAACTTGAAAAAAGTACCCTGCATTATCCGTACACCCGTGTCACCACAATGCCTAATGGTTCTCAATATATTTATGAGTCAAAAAATCTTCAGGTCAAGACAGAATTATTCACTTGGGGAATAGAAGGAAAAGAAGTCATTCTCGATGAGCCACATTTCATTGCACACGATGAAATAAGCCGTATAGAAGGACTGGAAACTCCCTACCTGACCGACAGTATGATCTGCGATTTTTCGGACGAAGGAAATGGCAGTGAAATAGCAGAAACCTTACTGATGGCTATCTGCAGTTACCATCCGCTGCACATCACCTACCGCGACAAGAACGGCCGCTCGTCCGAACGTAATCTTTATTGGGTCTGCTTCCAGCCCCAGAATAAAAACAGAATCAGTCTGCCTTACGAAGGTCTGTTCAATGACATGCTGGAGGGAGAAATAGACAGTGAACACATTCTGGCTATGCACGCACATCATCAGGAAGCACGGGCTTTCACCATTACCCAAATACAAAGCATACAGATATTTGACGCTTTTGTGACGACTCAAAAAGGTATTGATACTTTAATAAATGGCTTATACATTTCTTTATTGGCATCACAACCCGAAGCTGCCGAAATGATTTACCAGTGTCTTCCTTCACAATTTAAGGAAAAGCCTCAGGTAATCAGCCGATGGGCTCATTACAATATACTTACGGGAGATTATGAAAAAGCAATGGAATTGTATCTATCCATCACCCCCGATGCTCATATTGACTCCCATTTTACCTGGCAACAGTTCAATGGCAATGCTTTCGATGAGTTCATAGAGAAAGGAGTAGAAAACGAAAGTTTTGAGCAACTGAAAGAGGCTTTACGTGAAGAAGGTTGGGAAATTTAAGCATTATTGCTACTTTCGCACGTTATTTTTAAAAGACCCAATTATGCATATTCAGAATCAAGTAAAAAAAGTAGTAGCCGTACACGACCTCTCAGGGGTAGGACGCGTATCACTTATGGCAGTCATTCCCATCCTTTCATCAATGGGATTTCAAGTCTGTCCCCTACCCACAGCGGTTTTATCGACACATACCCAATATCCTACTTTCTCTTTTCTCGACCTTACCGATGAAATGACACGCATCATCGAGAACTGGGAAAAACTGAATATGCGATTCGATACTTTTTACACCGGCTATCTGGGTTCTCCCCGTCAGGCCCGGATTGTAGGTGAATTTATTGCTAAATTTCGCCGTCCCGACCAGGATCTGGTTGTAGTCGATCCGGTATTGGGAGACAATGGCAAATTATATACTGGTATTTCGGAAGAGATGGTCACAGAGATGCGCCATCTTATCCGTTATGCTGATATCATTACTCCCAACATGACTGAACTGTTCCGCCTGCTGGATAAACCCTATCAGTCTGCTGTCAGCGATAAGGAGCTGAAACTTTATCTGAAAGATCTGTCGGAGGCAGGGCCGGAGATTGTCATCGTTACCAGTGTGCCTGTAGCAGACAACCCTCACATGACCTCTGTATATGCCTATAATCGAAATGGGAATAAATACTGGAAAGTAACTTGTCCTTATTTGCCTGCCCATTATCCGGGGACAGGCGACACCTTTACCAGCGTAATAACCGGCTCGCTGATGCAGGGAGACAGTCTTCCAATTGCACTCGACCGTGCGACTCAATTCATCTTGCAAGGCATCCGCGCCACATTCGGATATGAATACAACAATCTGGAAGGTATTATGTTGGAAAAAGTCTTACACAACCTGGATATGCCTATACAGATTTGCAGCTACGAACTGGTAGAATAAGCCAAAGGAACAAAGTTGATTTCTTGGGGAATTATTTTATCATTTCTTATATGGCATACGGATGATAAATACGATAAATTGTATCTTTGCCTTTCTAAAAAAAACAAAGACCCCATGAATTATCTGGAAGTATTCGGCACCCTCGTAGGACTGGCTTATCTATGGCTGGAATATAAAGCCAGCATTTACCTGTGGATAGCCAGTATTATCATGCCGGCCATTTATATCATTATTTACTACCAGGCAGGACTGTATGCCGATTTCGGTATCAATATCTATTATCTGATAGCCTCTATATACGGATGGATAATCTGGAAAAAGCAACAAGGCCAGACTGATAATATACCACAAAATACAATTTCCTGCATGCCAAAATCCCGATGGTATCCTCTTGTGGGTATCACTACATTACTTTTTGCCGCCATTGCCTGGATACTTATCCGCTTTACAGACAGTAATGTACCCTATTGGGATAGTTTTACAACAGCTTTAAGCGTTGCTGCCCTATGGATGCTGGCACATAAATATATAGAGCAATGGCTGGTATGGATTATAGTAGATGTAGTATGCTGCGGACTCTATATATACAAGGAACTTTACTTTACAGCCGGACTGTATGGCCTGTATAGCATAATAGCTCTATTCGGATACATAAAATGGAAACAACTGATGTACACAGCCCAATGAAAGATCTGTTTTTTTCTCTTCCCGAAGCCGTTGTTGTAGGCAATGGAGAATTTCCAAGTCATGAAATTCCTCTTCAGGTTTTAGATTCCTCCTCACTTGTGATATGCTGCGATGGAGGAGCAAACTCATACATAGAAAGCGGTCGTACTCCCCAATTCATAATCGGAGATGGAGACTCACTTTCTACTGATAACCGCACACGCTTTGCCGACCGTTTTCTGCACAGTTCGGATCAGGAGACTAACGACCAGACCAAAGCAGTTCGTTATCTTCACTCAAAAGGAATACGACGAATTGCGATTGTAGCCGCCACTGGAAAGCGGGAAGACCATACTTTAGGAAACATCAGTCTGTTGCAGGAATACCTGCACATGGGTATGGAGGTTACAATGCTGACCGACTATGGCTTTTTTGTAGCAGTACGTGGAACGCAAACCTTCAAGAGCTTTGCCGGACAACAAGTTTCCGTCTTCGGACTTCAAACCCTAGGAATGAGAAGCCAGGGACTGAAATACTCCTTATACGATTTTACAGCATGGTGGCAAGGCACACTAAACGAAGCTGAAGGCAAAGAGTTTACAATCTTTACAGAAGGAGAATATCTCGTCTACCGTACGTATCAGAAAAAAGACTCTAACCTGTTATAGTTTTTCAACTGCTTTTCGAAACGGATTTCCCATACTCAACATATATAACCCGCAGAAAGTAAGCAAACCATTAAACATCAGCATTTCGTATCCGAATTTATATCCAGTCAGCCTCCACACGGTTTCGTCCAATACATAGCACAACAGTGGAGAAGCCAATGCAATATAAGGAACAAAACGATCTCTCGGGCAACGGTGTGTAAAGAGTCCAAAGCAGAACAATCCCAATAAAGGTCCATACGTATAAGAAGCCAAAACGTAAATAGTGTCAATAACACTTTGACTTCCTATGGCTTCAAATGCCAGAATACAACCTATAAATACGCATGAAATAAAGAAATGTACTCTCCGGCGTATTCCTCTTGCCTTCTGTTCGGTATAGCGGTTTATTCCTAAAAGATCAATACAAAAACTGGTGGTCAGTGCAGTCAGAGCCGAATCAGCACTCGAAAAAGCTGCTGCAATAATCCCAATCGTAAACAGCACCAACACTCCATATCCTAAATATCCCCCTGCTGCCAGTTGCGGAAGAAGTTCATCCCCTTTGGCCGGAATTTCCACTCCAAACTGCGAATAAGCCATCAGTAACAAAACTCCTAATATCAGAAACAGCAAGTTGACCGGTAAAAAAGAACACCCATAACAATACATGTTCTTTTGTGCTTCCTTCAAGCTACGACAAGTTAGATTCTTCTGCATCATATCCTGATCGAGCCCAGTCATCACAATAGTAATAAAGATTCCACTGAAAAACTGTTTGAAGAAATTCTGCTTCGAATGCCAGTCATCGAACACAAAAATACGGCTATACTCACTATTGCGTATAAGTTCGAACAACCCTTCTCCCTGCACATGCAGCACATCCGATACCTTATATAATATAAGTCCCAATGCAGCAAGCAGACAGAAAGTCTGTAAAGTATCAGTCCACACTATGGTACGGATGCCACTCCGACGGGTATAAAGCCAAATCAGAACAACCGTTCCCGTAGCCGTCAGGGCAAAAGGTATATTGTATACATCGAACACATAGCGTTGCAGAATCAGACACACCAGATAGAGGCGTGCAGAAGCTCCGAGCAATTTGGAAAGCAGAAAGAAGGAAGCTCCGGTTTTATATGAACGCACTCCAATTCTCTCCCCCAAATAAGTATAAATAGAAGTCAGGTTCAACCGGTAATACAAAGGCAACAACACATGTGCAATGACCAGATATCCGACACTGAACCCGAGACAGGTCTGTAAATAAGTCATATCAATACCTCCTACCATTCCCGGCACAGATACAAAGGTAACTCCGGAAAGAGAAGCTCCAATCATCCCAAATGACACCAAATACCAAGGCGACTGTCTGTTACCGCGAAAAAACGCATCATTGTCTGCATGCGACTGACCCGTCAAACGTGAGACCAATAACAGTAAGCCAAAGTAAAGAACAATCGTTACAAGAATAAATATTCCATTCATCAGATTTCTGCTTTTAGCGACAAATATAGCGAGAAGTTTTTGTACTTTTGCACGCAAATAAAAGAAAACACATGAGCCAGCAATATCCGTCAGCACTTTTGGAAAAAGCCGTTGGTGAGTTTGCCAAGCTACCCGGCATCGGCAAGAAAACTGCCATGCGTCTCGTACTGCATCTGCTCCGCCAGGATGTACAGACAGTGGAAGCATTCGGCAATGCCATGATTACATTAAAACACGAGGTAAAATACTGCAAAGTCTGCCACAATATATCCGATACAGAAGTTTGCAAAATCTGCTCCAACCCTTCACGGGATTCCTCAACCGTGTGCGTGGTAGAAAACATCCGCGATGTAATGGCAGTAGAGAATACCCAGCAATACAAAGGTTTGTACCATGTATTGGGAGGAGTCATTTCCCCCATGGACGGCATCGGCCCTTCCGATCTTCAAATTGAAAGTCTGGTTGAAAGAGTAAAATCGGGAGAAGTGAAAGAAGTTATTCTTGCACTCAGTTCTACCATGGAAGGAGATACAACCAACTTTTATATCTTCCGGAAACTCGCCCCTTACGATGTAAAGCTGACAATGATTGCCCGCGGAATTTCCATCGGCGACGAACTGGAATATACAGATGAAGTAACATTAGGACGATCAATCGTAAACCGTACCGTCTTTACCGGTACTCTATAAATCTTTATTACCATGGAAAAAGAAATGACCCGTTTATTGAATTACTTAAAGGTAGAATATTTTCTGTTGTGGATTTTATGTGCTGCAACAGTTCTTTTATACGAAATGGACATCTTGCCACAAGGCATTTTCGTAGATGATCCGCGTGCAGACTACATTCTACAGGTTGTAGGAATCTTACTCACAGTAGGACTGATTCCCGTATCACTCCGCCTGTTCAGTTTATCTCTTACCAAATACATCAAGCAGCTTAACTTGATGGATGCATTGAAAAGCTATCGCCGGTGGAACGAAGTGCGCATCGCATTGCTGTTGGTTCCAGCCCTTATCAACCTGTCTATCTATTACTGGACCATGAATACTACAGGCTTGTTATGTGTCGGCATGGTACTGATAGCTTCCATGTTCTGCATCCCCGGACGCGAACGTATGTTGAACGAACTTGACTTGCAAGATAAACAGTGAATACATACAGACTTCAAAATCAGGAAATAACTCTCCGCGCACCAGAGCCTGAAGATATCGATGTGATGCTGGCTTTCGAAAACGATGAAGAGTTGTGGGATATGGGTAATACTACTGCCCCCTACTCCCGCTATCAACTAAAAAAATACATCTGCGAAAACCAAAATGACTTGTATGCAGACCATCAGCTTCGCTTATTGATAGAAACTCAATCCAAACAGATTGCAGGCATTATCGATTTATTCCAGTTCGACCCACGCCACAACCGGGCCGAAGTAGGAATTGTGATTCATCCGTCCTTTCGCCGGCAAGGATTTGCCCAAATGGCTCTATTCCTACTGGAACAACACTGCTTTCGCCGGCTCGGTATTCACCAGATATATGCATATATTCGCAAAGACAATATCGCATGCATACAGTTGTTTCAAAAATGTGGGTATTTTATCTGCGGAGAGTTGAAAGAATGGCTATATACCGGAAACGGCTATAAGGATGTATGTATTGTACAGAAAATAAACACTTTGACTCCACGATAAGAAGTTCTTATGCTTTTCATCAAAAAGAAGGAATGACAAAAAAACAACTTTTTTCACAAAAAAGTGCCCAAAAGATTTGGTAATTCAAAAAAAGGTTGTACCTTTGCATCGCAATCGAGAGAGATAGCAACGACAAAGAACAAAAACTTAATGGTGCGTTAGTTCAGTTGGTTAGAATACATGCCTGTCACGCATGGGGTCACGGGTTCGAGTCCCGTACGCACCGCTTAGAAAAAAGTCTTGAATTGTTAATTCAAGACTTTTTTATTTTCTATTTATCACCAATAGCTATCCCTGCTTAAAGAAGTAAAATAAAAATTTCCTATATAAAAACTCCGATTTACTTTCTTCCATTATAAGAAATTTTGCACATTTTTTCAGCACATTTGTTAATGTAAATAATAACGAGAAGCACGATATTTGCAAAAAATAAATGAAAAAAAATGAAGTCAGAAAAGAGTAGCAAAAATTCTAACAACATTAAAATGAATCCATATCTAGGATTTTTATGGGGAATTTTAATCGTTTTATTGCTAAATGGGCTAATCTTCCCTAATATTGCTCGACAACAAATAAAAACAACCGATTATGGAGATTTTATAGAAAAAGTAGAGAATGGAATTGTGAAAGAAGTTGCCATTAAAAATGGCCAAATTTATTTCACTGTTGAAGATAAAGGAAAAACTACTACATATCAAACAGGAGAAACAAACGATCCTCAATTGGTTAATAGATTATTGGAAGCCAAGAGCCCTAATATCAATCATAAAATTTCATTCAACCAAATTGTTCCTGAAGAAAACTCCCCCATTTTAAATTTTATTTTAATGTGGATTCTACCTGGCTTAATATTCTATATTATTTGGAGACAAGCAAATAAAAGTATACAAGCTCGAATGGGGTCGAATGGTAATTTTCTATCTTTTGGAGGCAGTAGTGCCAAAATTTATGCAGAATCTGACATCAAAACTACTTTTACAAATGTAGCTGGACAAGATGAAGCCAAAGAAACCTTAACTGAAATTGTTGATTTTTTACACAATCCACAAAAATATACAGAAATAGGTGCATCACTACCTAAAGGAGCCCTACTTGTAGGTCCTCCAGGAACAGGTAAAACATTAATCGCTCGTGCTGTAGCAGGTGAAGCCAAAGTACCTTTTTTCGCTATATCTGGCTCAGAATTTGTACAAATGTTTGTTGGAATGGGAGCTGCAAAAGTACGCGACTTATTCAAACAAGCTAACGAAAAAGCCCCTTGTATTATTTTTATTGACGAAATAGATGCTATAGGGAAAAAACGTGATACAAGCATAGGAAATGATGAACGTGAACAGACACTTAATCAGTTATTAACAGAAATGGACGGTTTTGATGGGAAAAAAGGAGTCGTCATTTTAGCTGCAACGAACCGTCCAGAAACTCTAGATAAAGCTTTGCTACGCCCAGGAAGATTTGATCGTCGCATCCAAATGGAATTACCAGATCTAGAAGGCCGAAAAGCAATTCTCAATGTACATTTAAAAAAAGTAAAACATGAAATAATAAATATGGATATTATAGCCCGTGCTACAGCAGGTTCATCCGGTGCAGAGCTTGCTAATATCGTAAATGAAGCTGCATTACGAGCTATTAGAATGGGACGTAAATCTGTAACAACAACCGATCTTGAAGAAAGTGTTGAAACCGTACTTGCTGGAGCACAAAAGAAAAATACTGTACTATCGCCTAGTGAGAAAAAATTAATTGCATATCATGAAATTGGCCATGCTTTAGTTGCAGCAATGCAAACACATTCAGCACCAGTCCATAAAATAACTATAATTCCTCGTACCTCAGGAGCTTTAGGATATACTATGCAAGTTGAAAGCGGAGAACATTATCTAACAAATAAAGATGAACTATTCAATCGGATTGTTACACTCACAGGTGGACGTTCTGCAGAAGAAATTATATTCAATACCATCACTACAGGGGCATCAAATGATATTGAACAGGCTACAAAATTAGCCCGTGCCATGGTTACCCGCTACGGAATGAGTGAAAAATATGACATGATGGGACTTGAAGTTGTAAATAATGCCTATCTGAGTAAAGATAATTCTTTAACCTGCTCTTCTGATACTGCAACAGATATAGATCATGAAGTACTTTGTATAATTAAAAAGGCTCATCAGAAAGCAAAAGACATTATATCTAAAAACATGGCAATTATGCACGAGGCATCTTCCTTTTTAATCCAAAAAGAGACGATAACAGGAGAAGAATTTATGAATATTATTAATAAATACGAAAATAATCAATAATTGCAACCCTTATCTTTTACGATATTTCAATGGTGAATATCCAGTTTGAGTCTTAAAGAAACGTACAAATGATGAAACTGTAAGAAAATTAAGTTCTTCTGAAATTTGCAGTATAGAGTAACCTGTTGTACAAAGAAGATGCTTAGCTTCGGCTATGATTATTTCAAAAATCCATGATTGTACCGGATACCCTGTTACAGTCTTTACATTTGTTGATAAATACTTGGATGTTACACAAAGTTTATTAGCATAAAAAGAAACATTTCGCTCTGTCTTATAATGCTGTAGCACCAAGTCAAAAAAACGATGTACTAACTTTTCTTGATGTGACAATAATAATTGTACATTTTCTTTATTCGTATTTTCTTGGAAAAAAGACGCAATCATAAAAATTAAAGAAAGAAATAAAGTTGTTCGAATATTTTTAGAATATTCATTTGTGATAGAACGATGCCCTAACATTCGGCAAATTTCTATCATATCTTTCATATCTTCATCTTGCAACTTAACACAAGGATGATTCCATACATTCTTGAGCACATCAAAATCAGGAGCAATAGGAATACTATGTAAATAATCGGATGAAGCCAAGATTAACTTTAAATCAACATTCGAAGAATATTCAATCAAAGTAAAAATATGTTTTGGAAGTATTACAAACACTTCTTGAGATTGTAAAATATATTCCTGGCTATTGATTTTAAACTTTACCAGGCCTTTACTACAAATACCCCATACAAATCCATCAAATGACAAAGGCTGATTACAATGTTCATCCTTCAATTTTATAAAAACAAAATCTTCTTTATTAAAATCTCTACAACTTAGTTCCTTGATATTCATAAATTACTTTGACTAAAGGCTCTATGCTAAAATAAGTAATTTACTCATTCTCTCCATGAGAAACGATATCTATAATTACTATTATTCAAATAATTTCACATATCAAAAAAACAGAAGCAAAAAACTGTCATTAGCAACCATACTTCAATAGGATATTAATGACAGTTTTTATTTTACAAAAATCTGATAGCATTTTTATCGCACCCATTCTCTCTCCAATTCCACAAATCTCGGGAAAAGGATATTATTTTCTATATGAATATGCTCAAACAAAGCATCTACAAAAAGCTCCAGTTCTGCAAGCATCAGGCGATAACTTCCACAAGCATCCTCGGGAACGCGGAAACCATGAGTTATTTCTCTGATGTGCAAATAGCGATTGCCTTCATTCTCATGCTCCATATGCATGACTCCAATCGGGTTGGCAATACTTCCACAATGCATTGCTCCGATACGATGTTCCTGCTGTGCAGCTTCAAACAAGTCGTACAGGTAAGGGAACAGGACATTTTCCTCTTTCTGCAAATGCATTTCCAAGTCTTCGAGAGATGCACGGACCAGTTCGTACAACTCATTCAACTCGGGGTGAGCTTCCCCATGCACTCTTCTCACCTTTGCGATTAAATCCAGCAACTCCGGCCCCTTGCTACGAATGCCACGATGGTGTATTTTCAACCTAAAATCCGCAACTATCATCCAATACACGATTAAGGGTAGATTTATGAGTC